>NZ_SZWV01000003.1:0-40699 GCF_005280945.1 Citrobacter sp. wls718 | reverse complement strand
CATAAAGGCGGGCAAAACGTTACCACTACACACTTAAGCGATGTTTAACTGCTGAATTTTTTTCTCGCGACGGATTTTACGTTCTTCGAAGACGGCCACGATAGCCATCAGGCAGATACAAGCGATAGCGGCGGTGTCCAGCGCGGCGAAGGTGCCCGCCCAGCCGGTCAGGCCGAAGACTGGCGTCCCATCGGCAATCATCCCCAGACCCAGCTTAGCGAAGCTGTCACCGATCAGATACGCGAATGTGCCTTTAATCCCATCGGCCGCGCCGATCGCTTTTTTCGGCACAAAACCGACTGCCGCCACGCCGATCAACAGCTGCGGACCAAACACCAGGAAGCCGAGGGCAAACAGGGAAGCCAGGTAAACGTACTGGTTGCTGGCGTGCTGATAAACACCGAGCGTGGCGATAATTAATGCCAGCGCGACACAGGCTACCAGTGCGCGACGACCGTTCGCCAGATCCGACAGCCAGCCCCACAGCAGCGTGCCGACCAGCGCGCCCACTTCAAACAGGGTGAACCCCTGAATTGCCACCTCTTTAGAGAGTTTCAGCTCCTGGAAGGCATACACGGTAGACCACTGGTCGATACCGATACGCACCACGTACAGGAAGATGTTGGAGAAGCACAGCAGCCAGATCACTTTGTTTTTCAGCACGTACTCAACAAAGATCTGCCATTTGGTCATTTCGTTTTCTTCGGTCTCTTTGTCCTCTTCGCTGATCTCTTCGCCAAACAGTTCTTCTGCTTTACCGAGACCATAAGATTCCGGAGAGTCGCTACCAAAGCGCAGGCCGATAAAGCCCACGATCAGCGCGATAATCGACGGGAAGATAAACATCCCAATGACGTGGCCGTCGAACAGCACGTTAGCACCGAACAGCGCCACGCCTGCCGCACCCGCACCGCCGAGGTTATGGGAGATGTTCCACATACCGAGGTAGGAACCACGTTTACGGCGCGGCGTCCATTTGGTGATGGTCGAATAGCTGCACGAGCCGCCGGTACTCTGGAAGAAACCGCTCAGCGCGTAGAAGGCGATCATCAGGTACAAGCTGGTTGTGCCCGGCCCCATGCTGGCGCTAAAGCCGAGCATACAGATGGCCGAGAGGATCAACATCAGCGGCAGGAACTGCTTAGTGTTTTTGCCGTCAGCGTAGTAGGAGACCAGCGTTTTACCCACGCCATAGGTGATGGAGAAGCCCAGGCCAATCATCCCCAGCTGCGTCATGCTCAGCCCGTAGGTGGTGATCATGTCGTTCTGCGCGATGTTGAAGTTTTTGCGGATCAGGTACATGGTCAGGTAGCCGATGAAAACCACCAGGTAAGACTGCATGAACGGCTTGAACCACATTTTGCGCCGCACATCGAGCGGCAAATCCAGGGTCGGCTTGCGCACCTGGTTTAGAAAGGCCAGCATAGGACACTCCCGAGCTAATTTTTATACCTGCGAATAGCAGGCATTGTAAAAATCAGTCGGCAGAGACGCCTGAGACAGCGTCCAGGCGGAACCGGGAAAATTTCTTAGTTTTTCCCCACTCAGGGCAAAAAGGTGAGGTGCATCACGCTTCGCTGACGTTGCGCGGCGCCTGAGCGTTTAAAAACGGCAACAACAGCAGGGCGGAAATACCCGCAGCAATGGCGATCACCACGAAGAACCCGGTCCAGTGCCAGACTTCCATCACCTTTGCCAGCGGCCAGCCGGAGAGCGATGCGCCGAGATAAGCGAACAGCCCAACAAACCCGGTTGCCGCGCCCGCCGCCTCTTTGTGCGAGCACTCCGCCGCCGCCATGCCGATCAACATCTGCGGGCCAAAGACAAAGAATCCGGTGGTGAAGAAGCACGCCGCCTGCATCACATAGCTGGCAAACGGCATCAGCCATAGTGAGCCGACTGAGAGCAAAATCCCGGCGGCAAAAATCAGGTTCATCGGTCCACGGTTGCCGTTAAACAGTTTGTCCGATCCCCAACCCGCCACCAGTGCCCCAATGAACCCACCGAGTTCAAACATGGTGACCGCCGTATTAGCGGTGACCAAATCAACGCCCAGCGTCTCCGACATGTACAGATTGCCCCAGTCGTTGATCGCCGCACGCACCACGTACACCAGCACATAGCACAGCGACAGCAGCCAAATATACGGGTTCAGCAGCACGTATTTAGTGAGGTTCTCTTTGCGGGTCAGCCCCGCCCCTTCCTGCTGTTGGGCGATTTCCAGCTCGTCGTGCCGCCAGTCGCCAACCGGCGGTAAGCCGATAGCCTGTGGGCGGTCACGCAGTCGCCAGCAGAGGAAAATGCCAACCACAATCGCCATCGTCCCGGCAATCATCATCCCGGCACGCCAGCCGTAGTGCAGCGCAGCGGCGGCCATCACCATCGGAATTAACGCCCCACCAACATTATGCGCGGTGTTCCACAGCGCCCACCAGCCGCCGCGTTCAGTACGCGAGTACCAGGCCGTCAACAGACGGGCGCACACCGGCGACCCCCAGCCCTGGAAGAAGGCATTCAGCGCCCACAGTACGGCGAACGCCCACAGCGAAGTGGAAAAGCCAAACAGGATGTTTACCACCCCGGTGGCTATCAGCCCGATGCCCATAAAATAGCGGGCGTTGGAGCGGTCGCTGACGATACCGGAGACAAACTTCGACAAGCCATAGGTGATGTAAAACAGCGTTGCCAGCAGGCCAATATCGTTGCGGGTGAGTACGCCGCTGGCAAGGATATCGGGCACCGCGGCGTTGAAGCTTTTACGCGTGAAGTAAAACAGCGCATAGCCAAGCCAAATGGTCAGCAGGATATGACGCCGCCAATAGCGGTAACTGGCGTCGACCTCGTGTTTATCAGTGATAAGCGGCGCATTCGCCGGGGCTTTAAAAAACGTCAGCATCAATACTCCTTACACGTAGCGCTGAGGCAACGACACGCTGACGCGCGTGCCATGCGTGCAGGAAATCGAGAGCGATCCGCCAAGAGCCGTAATGCGCTCACGCATGCCGGTCAGGCCAAATCCTTGTTGATTCGAGCCCGGCGGCAGACCGCAGCCGTCATCTTCAATCACCAACATTAACCACTCGCCCTGTTGCCAGGCCTGAAGCGTCACCGCGCTGGCGTTGGCGTGTTTCACAATGTTGTTCAGCCCTTCCTGACAGACGCGAAACAGCGTCACCCGCTGGCTTTCACTGAGTGCCGACTCGTCGATGTGCCAGTCGAGATGGCTGACGATGCCGCGGCTTTCCAGTTCCATTTCGCGCAGCAGCGAGCGAATAGCCTGTTCCAGCGTCAGATCGTCGAGCTGGCGTGGGCGTAACCGCCCAAGCAGGCGACGCACCGAATCGTAGACGCCCAACGAAAGCTGCTCGATATGCGCCCCGCTTTGCTTCACGCCCGCATTCTCCGGGGCCAGCCGCTGGACAATGCCCGCCTGGGTGCGAATGGCGGTGATGGTTTGGCCGATATCGTCATGCAGTTCGCGCGCCACATCGCGGCGCACGCTCTCTTCGGTTTCCAGCAAGCGTTCTGCCAGCCGATGATTACGCGCCAGCTCGTTTTGCAGCGACTGGTTGAGTTCTCGCAGACGCTGAATCCCCGCACCGAGCAGCAGCCCGGTCAGGCTTTGCGCCAGCAGCGAGAGCAGTAAATCAACGGGATGATCGTGCCAGGTCTGGCTGGCAATCAGCGCGATGGCGTTCATCAGCGTGGCAATCAGCGCGCCCTGCCAGCCATAATGCCAGGCCAGTGCGATGATCGGCAGCGCCAGGCAAAACGGTGTAAAGCGCGAAAGCTCGTCCGGCAAACCTAACTGCAACCACAGGCTGACGCTGAACAGCAGCAGGTACCACACCAGGTGCCGCCCACGCCAGTTCACCGGCTGGGAGACCACCGCCGGGCCGAGCGGTAGCCAGGTAGTGCTGGTCAGGTAGTGCCAGAACACCAGACAGATAGGGGCCAGCGTCAGTCCACCGGTCAGGGTCAGCAGCAGTGCAGTCCACGCGACTTCGCCCTGCCCCAGCCACGGCAGCGACTGTAACAGCGCCGCGGCAATCAGCGCCGCCCCCTGCAACAACAAGGCACGCCAGTCGCGCTGATGGCGATAGCGCCAGATCAACGTCACAGGCAGCAGTGTCAGCAGGCTACCGGCCATCAACAGGGGGAAGTGCGCCAGCGCCACTTCCTGCGCCAGCCAGAAAATCAGCAGCCATTCCGCGCCCAGCAGCACCGGCCAGTAGCCACGTGGACATTGCAGCATCAACCCCAGCCGCAGGCCAAACGGGAACAGCAGTACCGCCAGCTCCGGGCGTTCCACCAGATGCAAGCTAATGCTCCACAGGCAGAACCAGGCGGCGGAGAAGATAAAGAAGCAGGCGACAACGGTGATTAAGCGAGAGAAAAAGGTGTTCATTGCCAGCCGTCAAACATCCGTCGAGCCAGCTCAACGTCGTTACTGACGTTCAGTTTTTCCATCAGATTAGCGCGGTGCACATGCACCGTTTTTGGCGACAGGCCCAACTCGGCGGCAATCTCTTTCACCGCCATGCCCTGCGCCAGTTTTTCCGCCACCTGACGCTCGCGCTTGGTTAACGGATCCTGACGCCCTGCCGCCAGTTTGACGGCGATATCCGGCGTGAGATAGCAGCCGCCGGTCGCTACAGTGTGTACTGCTGCAATCAGCTCATCGGGGCTACAGCGTTTGGAGAGGAAGCCGCGCGCCCCGGCGTTTAGCGCCTGTTCCACCAGCGCCGGGCTGTCGTGCACGGAGAGCATAATCGTCGCCATCCCTTTGGGGAGCTGGCTTAACAGCTCCAGCCCGGAGATATCCGGCATCGAAATATCGCAAATGCACACCTGCACGCCGCGGCCAGGCAATCCCGCCAACGCCTCAGCGCCTGAACCAAACTCAGCCACAACCTGCAAATCGGGTTCAAGCCCCAGCAGCTGCGCAAAGCCGGAGCGGACGATAAGGTGATCGTCTATCAGTGCAATGGTTGTCATGAATGTTGTCCTGGCGTGTGGGATGCCTGATGACGCTACGCTTATCAGGCCTACGGGCGGGAGCCGTGGTAGGCCGGATAAGGCGTTTACGCCGCCCTCCGGCAAAGGCGCTTACCTTAACGATATACACTTCATCGTTCAAGCCTTGAACGGATTACTCGAAGAACACGCTTATCTTGTTAAACATCGACGGGTCGGACTGGTTGCGCGCTACTTTCACCACATCTTCCAGTTTATCAATCTGGCTGATCATCTGTTCCAGACGTTGGTCATCGTTGACCAGTAACCAGATACGGCTCTGGTCGCTGTCCTGAATCGGTAGACAGAGAATGCCTTCCACGTTAAACGCGCGACGGGCGAACAGGCCACAAACGTGAGTCATTACGCCGGGGTGGTTACGCACGGTGAGTTCAAGTATTACGTTGTCATGAGTCTGCTGTTGCATAGCTTATTCCCCCACCATCTCTGTATTTGCCGCGCCCGGCGGCACCATCGGATACACTTTTTCTTCCGCATCGATACGCACGTGGATCAGCGCCGGTCCCGGACGATCGATAATCGCCTGCAATGCCGCCTGCGGGTCGGCTTCGTGGTTTAAATCGCAGGTTTCGAGACCGAAACCTGCGGCAATCTGCATAAAGTTAATCATCCCCGGATAGGTGGCAGCAAACACGCCCTGTTTGTAGAACAGGCTTTGTTGCTGATACACCAGCCCCAGCGCTTCGTTATTCATCAGGATGATTTTAATATCCAACTGATTCTCACTGGCGGTGGCCATTTCCTGAATATTCATCATCAGGCTGCCGTCGCCGGAGAAGCACAGCACTTTTTTATCCGGGTTCGCCAGCGCCGCGCCAATTGCCGCAGGCAGGCCAAACCCCATGGTGCCAAGGCCGCCGGAAGTCAGCCACTGGCGCGGACGGTTCAGCGGGTAAGCCTGCGCCGCCCACATCTGATGCTGACCGACGTCGGTGGTGATGATCGCGCTGTCGTCCACACAGGCAGCAACCGCGTTAATCAGCCCATAATGGCTGAGCGGATTTTTTTCCTGTGGGATGGTGCACGGAAATTCTTGCTGCAGGTCGGACACCTGCTGATGCCAGGCTTCACGCGGTTGCACTTCAATCAGCGGGATTAACTGTGCCAACACCTCATCTACATCCGCCTGAATCGCCACATGCGCCTGTTTGATTTTACCCAGCTCCGCGCGGTCGATATCCACGTGGATGATTTTTGCATTCGGGCAGAACTGCTCAGTTTTACCGATCGCCCGGTCATCAAAACGGGCTCCCAGAACGATCAATAAATCCGCTTCTTGCAGAATAAAGTTGGTGCTGCGCGCGCCGTGCATCCCCAGCATACCTAACGACAGCGGATGCGCTTTTGGCAGCATGCCGAGCGCCATTAAGGTCATGGTGGTGGGCAACGTCGCTTTTTCTGCCAGCTCACGCACCCGCTCAGGGGCGTTAATGACTCCGCCGCCAAGATACAGCACCGGGCGTTTGGCCGCGTTAATCATCGCAGCGGCATCGCGGATGCTCTCCGTGCTAAAGGCTGGCGCGGGTGCTTTTTCAGCCGGTGCGGGCAACGATTCAATCTCAAACACGGCGGTTTGGATATCTTTAGGAATGTCTATCCACACCGGGCCCGGACGGCCTGACTGCGCAATGCGGAAGGCATCGCTCATAACCTGGGGTAATTCATTGATATGGCGGACCAGATAGTTGTGCTTGGTGATGGGAATCGCAATGCCGTAGGTGTCGACTTCCTGGAATGCGTCGGTGCCAATCATCGAGGCCGGAACCTGGCCGGTGATACACACCAGCGGGATGGAATCCAGTCGCGCATCGGCAATGGCGGTCACCAGGTTGGTGGCCCCCGGCCCGCTACAGGCCATACACACGGCAGGTTTGCCATCGGTTCGCGCCATGCCCTGGGCGATAAACCCCGCGCCCTGTTCGTGACGCGCCAGGATATGACGGATTTGCGTACTTTGGCTTAAAGCGTCGTAGACGGGGAGAATCGAGCCGCCCGGAATACCGGTGACCACCGTAATGCCCTGGCGCTCCAGGAAATGAACGATGAATTCTGCGCCCGTAAAGCGCGTACGCTTGGATGTTATGCCCGAACTTGCCATGCTCCAGTCCTTTTATTCTGGGCCTGCGTATCCGGGTGGGTCTCTTAAACGAAAAACCCCGCCCGGTTTGCGCCGGCGGGGTTTTGGAATCGTGTGTTCCGGACCCTACGGCGCATTGCCGACGACCACCACCACACGCACGACGACCACTGCGCGAGATGGCGCAGTTTTTAGTAGAGTCGCTGTCAGCATGGAAGGGTTCATTAGGGGCCTTGTCTGTTTGTTGGTTAACAGGATTTATACAAACACAGGTTTTTCAGCGTGACAATGGAAAAATTTTCATCTGCGTAAAAATGCGTCAACGATCACGTTTCATTGTATGTTGTGCAAAAACAAAAAACCCCGCCGGAGCGAGGTTTTCATCAGCGTTGTGCGGTTGGTTTCCGCTGGGCACACTGTGTTATGTCAACGCAAAAAGTATACGCGTTCTGCGAAGAACACGCAATTTCGGCACGAATTTTGACGTTTTTTAGTATGATTCAGTCATAGCATTACGCCCATAAAATACTGTTCATTTATACAGTATTTATCTATAATGTCACCGTACGCAATGTGTTATGCGGGGGCCGCAGAGTAAACCGGCGCAAAAAAGTCCTGGCTGAAACGGGTGGTGCCGTCAGCGCCTTAACCCCCGTGTGAGCACACTGTGTTATGTCAACAAAGGTGCTGGCAACAGGCAGCGGCGAGGTACGTCAGCACCGTGCTCCTTGTACCAAAAGGAGAGCGTATGAGCCTCGTGGATATCACCATTCTTATCCTGAAACTCATTGTTGCTGCACTGCAACTGCTTGATGCTGTTCTGAAGTACATTAAATAACTCAGATTCAAGTCGCACTAAAGGGGAGTGGGTAACCACTCCCCTTTCACCGTTACCCAGGTGCGCGTAGCTCGACAATATGTTACGTTTTTATGACGCTATCAGGGACGAATACCGCTATGACGCTTTCTGTTTTCTGCATTTTGCTGTTCGCCGCACTGCTCCATGCCAGCTGGAATGCTATCGTAAAAGCAGGAAACGACAAGTTGTACTCCGCCATTAGCGTCAGCGGATCGGCTGCAGTCATGGCCTTGATTTTGCTGCCTTTTGCACCTCATCCCTCAGCAGCCAGCCTGCCGTACTTAGCGGTCTCAACCGCATTACAGGTGGTGTATACCGTGCTGGTCGCCAAGACCTATCAGGTCTCGGACATGAGCCAGACCTATCCCTTAATGCGCGGTACTGCCCCGCTGCTGGTCGCGATCATCAGCGTTCTGTTTCTCGGCGATAGTCTGTCAATGCTCGCCTGGGTGGGTATCGCCACCATCTGTATGGCGATCCTCGGCATGGCGTTTAACGGGGGCAGCAGCTCACAGCAGGGAATTGTTTTGGCGTTAATTAATGCCTGCTTTATTGCTGGCTATACGCTGGTGGATGGCACCGGGGTACGACTCTCAGAGACCGCGTTGGGCTATACGCTGTGGACCTTCTTTCTCAACGGATCTTGTCTGCTCACCTGGGCGATGATCGCCCGACGCCGGGAGGCATCACGCTATCTGGCGCAGCAATGGAAGAAAGGCATTTTGGGCGGTATCGGCACCATGGGATCTTACGGTCTGGCACTGTGGGCAATGACGCAGGCCCCGCTGGCAGTGGTCGCCGCGTTACGGGAAACGTCAATCCTGTTTGGTGCCCTGCTCGCCTGGCTGCTGCTTAAAGAAAAAGTCGCCGGTATACGCATTTTTGCTGCTGCCGGGATTGCCGCCGGGGCGATTTTGCTCCGTTTGTCGTGATCGCGCCTTCTCCATCCTCCAGAATGGTCGGATGCATTCCGGCAACATTTATTGCCGCTATTTGTTTACATTTCCTGCCGCTTCCCTTTCCGCCTTTGTAGTGATCAATATGGTCTTCTTTTTTTAATGTGGTAGATTCCACGCGCATTTAGCGGAATGTTCAGCACCTTATTCTTCTTTTTTCTCTTTTTTAAAAGTAATCAGCGAAATGAAAAGGCATAGAAGCGTCAATTTGTTGTTGATGTTGGTACTCCTGGTGGCGGTAGGCCAGATGGCTCAAACCATTTATATCCCCGCCATTGCCGATATGGCGCGTGAACTCAACGTTCGCGAAGGGGCGGTGCAAAGTGTAATGGCGGCTTACCTGCTGACCTACGGCTTGTCGCAGCTGGTTTACGGCCCCCTTTCCGACCGAGTAGGGCGCCGTCCGGTGATCCTCACCGGAATGTCTATTTTTATGCTGGCTACGCTGGTCGCCATTACTACCCATAGCCTGACGGTACTGATTATCGCCAGCGCCATTCAGGGAATGGGAACGGGCGTCGGCGGCGTAATGGCGCGAACCTTACCGCGCGATCTGTATGAAGGTACCCAGCTACGTCATGCTAACAGTTTGTTAAACATGGGTATTCTTGTCAGCCCGCTGTTAGCGCCGCTGATTGGCGGCGTGCTGGACACGATGTGGAACTGGCGTGCCTGCTATATTTTCCTGTTGATTCTGTGCGCAGGCGTAACGTTTAGCATGGCGCGTTGGATGCCGGAAACGCGTCCTGCAGGTGCGCCGCGCCCACGGCTTATCGCCAGCTACAAAACCCTGTTTGGCAACGGCGCATTCACCTGTTATGTACTGATGCTCATCGGCGGACTGGCGGGTGTTGCCGTCTTCGAAGCCTGCTCCGGGGTATTGCTGGGCGCAGGATTAGGCTTGAGCAGCATGGCGGTCAGTATTCTGTTTATTCTGCCGATCCCGGCGGCGTTTTTCGGTGCGTGGTTCGCTGGTCGCCCGAACAAGCGCTTCTCAACGTTGATGTGGCAGTCGGTTATCTGCTGCCTGGTGGCTGGTTTGATGATGTGGATCCCGGGCCTGCTTGACGTGATGAACGTCTGGACGTTACTGATCCCCGCCGCGCTGTTCTTCTTTGGTGCCGGGATGCTGTTCCCGCTCGCCACCAGCGGCGCGATGGAACCCTTCCCGTTCCTGGCTGGTACCGCCGGGGCGCTGGTAGGTGGTTTACAAAATATTGGTTCCGGCGTGCTGGCGTGGCTTTCCGCGATGATGCCTCAGACCGGACAGGCTAGCCTGGGTCTGCTGATGACCCTTATGGGTGTGCTGATTCTGGTGTGCTGGTTGCCGCTGGCGTCACGCGTGTCTCATCAGGAGCAGGCGGTTTAAGCGTGTGATGGCCCGGTTTCTCGCCGGGCTTTTCACATTCAGGCGCAATCATCGTATTCAGCAACGGTTCCAGCGCCGGACGCCAGGCCCCTTCCTCGCCATCATAAAACTGCGTATCTGCATTGATAGCATAGGGAATTTTTGCTTTTTTCAGCTCACAGGCCATAAAGCGGGCAAACGCCATCTGCGAGGCCGAAGGCACATTTTTGATCGTCTCTCCCGGCGCCCATCCCCCGACCCAACTGACATGACCGGTCTTCTGCTGCCAGTGAACGGCGCTGTTAATGCGGGCGCGAATCGCCGTCTTTTCTGCCGCTGTACCCGACGTCCACGGATACTTACCGTTGTTTTTTAGCGGCCCCCACGGGAAGACATGCCACTCGGCCAGCACGGTGCTCTGACTTTGCGGCGGTAGCTTCAGACTCGACAATTCTTCCGGCGCGGCGCGCAGACGGGGTGCGACAAAAATCATACGCTGGGGATCGATAGCGTGAATCATACGAATCGTTTTGTCATACACCCGATTGAGCGACGCCTGATTGTGATTGAGCTTATCAGCAGGTTCGTAGATCAGGTCAAAACCCAGTAACGGCGAGCCTTGACCAAAGTAATGCGCGACGGCCACCCACCAGTTAATCACCTCTTTTTCATTGCTGATGCTGGGGTCTTTTTTATACTCGTCCGCCTGATAAGCAATAATCGGGATCACGCCATAGTGTTCGCAGGCTTCCACCAGTTTTCGCAGATGAATAAGCCGGGCCTCAGTGGGTTCTCCGGCCACGCGAATACGCACATGGGCGAGCCCCTTCGCCTGGAAATCTCTTACCACCAGCGGGTCAAACTCGCGGATGCCCCGTTCGGTGCGCGCCCAATCCACGTCCATCCCCACACCCAGTTGTTGGGCGTAGTGTGCTGCCGTCAGCGGAGGTTGTGCCGCATAGACAGTGGCGCTGGCGAGCAGCAACAGAGAAGCAAGCGGCTTTAACACGGTGATCCTCAGGTAAATCATCAGGTGTGATTCACGTATTTAGCATGATTTCTGACGCCGGGTGTAGAGAGAAAGCGTAAAAATATTCGAGGCTCACCTCGATTATTTTACCTGCTCCTGCAGCCAGCCAATAAACGCCTCGATTTTCGGCCACTGCCGGCCAGGTAGCGTAGTGATGTAATAATGCTGATGGCATTTCAGCGCCATATCACCAAAGGGAGCGACCAGTTCTCCACTATCGAGGCGTTTTTGTACCAACCGCTTGCGCCCCATCGCCACGCCGATGTGGTTCATGGCGGCAATCACCGCTAAATCGGAACGATCGAAGCCAATGCCCGATGATGTCGGCAAATTCACTGCAAAATGCTGCGCCCAGCTGTGCCACTCATCGGTCCCTGAATCATTACTCCACGCCTGCCTGTCATGCAGCAACGTGCAGTGCGACAGGTTCACCCGCGCGTCGGTAAGATCATGGCGGCGGGCATAATCCGGGCTGCACACCGGCAAGATCGCTTCGTCCATCAGGAAATGATGCGTGAGCTGCGCAGAAGGCGCATCATCAAAATAGATGGCCAGGTCAATACCTGCACGCTGCATATTGACGTTGTCATTCCCGGTCAGCATGGTCAGTGAAATCGACGGATAGCGACGGGTAAAGTCGCCGAGCGCGGGAACCAGCCAGCACTGGGCGATGGAGGGCCGCGAGTAGACGGTAAGCGTCCCGGACAGCTCCTGGTTTTTGATATCGAGAATTTCCTGATTAAGCGTATCCAGAGAAGATTTCAGCGCCCAGAACACCCGCTTGCCTTCGTGCGTGAGTTCGACTTTGCGATGTGAACGGACAAACAGCTGGATGCCCAGTTCCTCTTCCAGTTGATTAATACGGTGACTGACGGCGCTGGGACTTAACGACAGTTCGTCTGCTGCCAGCGCAAACGACTGATGCCTGGCCGCCACTTCAAAGGTATAAAGCTTTGACAGTTGCCAGCCATTGAGCAGCCGATTTCTGACCTCGCGTACGGGATCCATACTCACCTCTTTCATCCTGAATCTTTCCCCGAAGTGTAAAAAAAACCGCTGTAAAAATCAGCGCAAAGATGAATCAGAGTGAACCATATCGCATTATTAGGCCATTATTAGAGGTAAATCACCCATTTGATTCAATCTGACTCATGTGAAAGAGGATTTTTATCGTTTGTCAGCGAGTGCCTTATTTTTGTCCAATAGACCCAGGCTATAAAGTCAGGTTAATCACAGGGCAAGGTGAGATATGCACTCTCAAATCTGGGTTGTGAGCACGTTGTTGATAAGCATCGTGTTGATCGTTTTGACCATCGTGAAGTTCAAATTCCACCCGTTTCTGGCGCTGCTGTTAGCCAGCTTCTTTGTGGGAACGATGATGGGTATGGGTCCACTGGATATGGTTAATGCCATTGAGAGTGGTATCGGCGGTACGCTGGGCTTCCTCGCCGCGGTTATCGGTCTGGGGACTATTCTCGGAAAAATGATGGAAGTGTCCGGCGCGGCAGAACGCATCGGCCTGACGCTACAGCGCTGCCGCTGGCTTTCCGCTGACGTCATTATGGTGCTGGTCGGTCTGATTTGCGGGATCACGCTGTTTGTTGAAGTCGGCGTGGTGCTGTTGATTCCGCTGGCGTTTTCTATCGCCAAAAAAACCAATACCTCGCTGCTGAAGCTGGCGATCCCGTTGTGTACAGCACTGATGGCAGTGCACTGCGTCGTCCCACCACATCCGGCGGCCCTGTTCGTGGCGAACAAGTTGGGTGCCGATATTGGTACAGTGATCGTTTACGGTTTACTGGTGGGTCTGATGGCGTCGCTGATCGGCGGGCCGCTGTACCTGAAATTCCTCGGCAATCGTCTGCCGTTTAAACCGGTACCGGCTGAGTTTTCCGACCTGAAGGTACGCGACGAAAACACGCTACCGTCGCTGGGTGCCACGCTGTTTACCGTGCTGCTGCCGATTGGCCTGATGCTGATGAAAACCGTCGCTGAACTGAATATGGAGAAAGGCAGCGCGGTGTATACGCTGCTGGAGTTTATCGGCAACCCGATCACCGCCATGTTTATCGCCGTGTTTGTGGCCTATTACATTCTCGGTCTGCGCCAGCATATCGGCATGGGCGCACTGTTGACCCATACTGAAAATGGCTTTGGATCCATTGCCAACATCCTGCTGATTATCGGTGCGGGTGGCGCGTTCAACGCCATTCTGAAGAGCAGCGGACTGGCGGATACGCTGGCGCTGATTCTTTCAAACATGCATATGCACCCGATTCTGCTGGCCTGGCTGGTGGCGCTGATCCTGCACGCTGCGGTGGGTTCTGCCACGGTGGCGATGATGGGCGCAACGGCAATTGTGGCACCCATGCTGCCGCTCTATCCCAACGTCAGCCCGGAGATCATTGCCATTGCCATCGGTTCCGGCGCGATTGGCTGCACAATCGTCACCGATTCCCTCTTCTGGCTGGTGAAGCAGTACTGCGGCGCTACCCTGAATGAGACATTTAAATACTATACGACCGCGACATTTATCGCGTCGGTGATTGCACTCGCGTGCACATTCCTGCTTTCCTTTATCATCTAAGCGCAAAGAGACGCCCTATGGAAAACATGCAAAAACTCATCGCCCAGTATCCGTTAGTGGAGGATCTGGTCGCACTGAAAGAAACGACCTGGTTTAACCCGGGCACCACCTCTCTTGCGGAAGGTTTACCCTATGTTGGCCTGACGGAAGACGACGTTCAGGATGCTCACGCCCGTCTGGCGCGCTTTGCGCCGTACCTGGCAAAAGCTTTCCCGGAAACCGCGGCCACCGGCGGTATTATCGAATCTGAGCTGGCCGCCATTCCCGCCATGAAGAAACGGCTGGAAAAAGAGTTTGGCCAGAATATCAGTGGCGAAATTCTGTTGAAGAAGGACAGCCACCTGCCGATTTCCGGCTCGATTAAAGCCCGTGGCGGTATTTATGAAGTACTGACTCACGCCGAAAAACTGGCGCTGGAAGCCGGTCTGCTGACCACCGATGATGATTACAGCGTGCTGCTTTCACCTGAGTTCAAGCAGTTCTTCAGCCAGTACAGCATCGCGGTAGGCTCGACCGGTAACCTCGGGATGTCGATCGGCATCATGAGCGCCCGCATTGGCTTTAAGGTGACGGTGCATATGTCTGCTGACGCCCGCGCCTGGAAAAAAGCCAAACTGCGCAGCCACGGCGTGACGGTAGTGGAGTATGAAGAAGATTACGGCGTGGCGGTTGAACAGGGCCGCAAGGCGGCGGAGTCTGACCCGAACTGCTTCTTTATCGACGACGAAAATTCCCGCACGCTGTTCTTAGGCTATGCGGTTGCCGGGCAGCGTTTGAAGGCGCAGTTCACGCAGCAGGGCCGCGTGGTAGATGCCGACCATCCGTTGTTTGTTTATCTGCCATGCGGCGTCGGCGGCGGCCCTGGCGGCGTGGCATTTGGCCTGAAGTTGGCGTTCGGCGATAACGTACACTGCTTCTTTGCGGAGCCGACCCATTCACCGTGCATGCTGCTCGGGGTTTACACCGGGCTGCACGATGACATCTCTGTACAGGAGATTGGCATTGATAATCTGACCGCAGCCGATGGCCTGGCGGTGGGTCGGGCTTCTGGTTTTGTGGGGCGTGCGATGGAGCGTCTACTCGACGGCTTGTACACCCTTGATGACCAGACCATGTACGACATGCTGGGCTGGCTGGCGCAGGAGGAAGGGATTCGCCTTGAGCCGTCGGCACTGGCGGGGATGGCCGGTCCGCAGCGCGTTTGCGCGTCAACTGACTATCAACAAATGCACGGTTTCAGTGCTGAGCAACTTAATAACGCCACGCACCTGGTGTGGGCCACCGGCGGTGGCATGGTGCCGGAAGCCGAAATGGCACAGTACCTGGCGAAAGGGCGCTAAACGCCGTTGACCTTAACGCAGCATCGCCATCAGTTCCATCGGTGAGCGATGCTGCTTCAGCAGGTCGCGCATAACGCGCATATGCGGAGCCGTGTGGTCAAAGAAAGCTTGATAGCCTGCACACAGTCCACCCTTGCCGCTATCATCACAAAATGCAGGGCAATCGCCACGATAGAATTGCAACAGGGAACATGACTGACAGCGCACGCTCATCTGTGAAATCGTCTGTCGATTAGTTTGTCCCGTTCGACCACACCACCGATTCAACGTTTCATCAAAAAGCGGAATAGATATTCGCGTAATATCCTCACGAACCCAGATATCAAATACCGTATTTAAAAAATGTCCCCAGTCTTCCGCTGTAACGGAACCCGCGGTCAGACACCCTTTTTCATCGCGTTCAACTAAGGGAACAAACTGCACCGAACGAACGCCTGATTTTTGTATATTGCGATATAAATCAATAGGTTGATTGCATTTCAGCCGATCTACCACCACCTTAATCATTCCCTCACTAACATCCATGTGCTCACACTCCGTCATACAAAATTCCCGAGATATACGATAAGTTGGCGAACGTGTGTTACAGCAAACAGTATTGCGAGAGATAACACCGCGAGGGAGATCATAAATTTGTCACGCACCGCGCGAGATTCAGAAAAATCACTATGCGTGACGTCCATCAGGTTACGGCTCCGGGTATAGCGCCAAAGAATTATCGCCACAATTGCCAGTACCCCAATTGACACCCAAAACAGAAAGCCGGCCTGATGCCAGTTATGTTTCAGCGCCAGCGCTATTAACGCGCCATAACCCAGCAGGGTGCGAAACCAGGCCAGCGAGGTACGTTCAGGTTGCAGCCCCGGATCGGCAATACGTCGCGATTTACGGCTATCCGGCATACAGCACCAGGCCCATCACAATGACCGCAACAATCATCAAAATCAGACTGATTATCAACAGGCTATGCGTGTATGGCAGGTCCTCTTTCAGGCGCATGGCCTTTTCATTCCGCAACCAGCGCAGGTAGCCATAAATCGCCAGACCGCCGGCAAACAGGCACAGCAGCAGCGCCAGCAGTTCGCGAATGACCGGCGTGGCGAAATCCGGTGCCAGTTGATCAAGACCCACACCGGCGGCCAGAAACCCCAGCGCGGTGCGGATCCACGCCAAAAACGTACGCTCATTTGCCAGCGAGAAGCGGTAATCCGGCGCTTCTCCGAGGCGGGAAATCTTCATTATGGCTCCTTTTAACTATCGCGGTTCAGCCGTTTTTCCTGCCCACTTTCAGAATTTCAAACGCCAGATTGCTGATATTCTTCACGCTATCCAGCACCGGGAGGTCAAATGGACATCATATCGCAAAACAAATGTAGCTCATTAGGAATGCTTTTCGGCGCCATTGCCTTGATTTTTGGTATTTTTCATTTCTCTTTCGGTCCATTTTACGCCCCACAGGCTCGACTTGAGAACGTGGTGGCAGAGAAGGTTTCAGCCGTCAAAAAAGGTATTATTGCTGGGCTGAAGGGTGAGAAGCCGCTTGTTACTGACAAAGAAGAAACCATCAATATTGATAAGGTGCTGAATAACAGTAGTATCGCTCTTGCCGTCATTGCTCTGGTTTGTGCTTTTATCGGTGGCATGCGCAGAGAAAATCGTTGGGGTATCTATGGCGCCATTATCTTCGGCGGAGGAACACTAGTCTTTCATGCCTTGCTCTTTGGCGTCGCGCTGATATTCACCATCATTCTGATTATAATGATATTTTCATTTCTCAGCGGCGGTTCGCCGATTTAATCGTTTTATCAAAATACAGTCACATTATTTGGCTAGAAATGATGCAATCAGAGTATCGCTGGAGGGTAATGGAGAATTGCGTCTTATCCGGCCTACAGACCAGGCAGGCCGGATAAGTCAGTGTTAACCCATCCCCCAGAAGATCACCGCCAGCAGTTGGGGGGTGATAATGCGCAGGAACATCACCAGTGGGTAGACAGTGGCATAGGAAAGCGCCGCCGCACCGCTGGTAGCGTGCAGGTTGTTGGCAAAAGCCAATGCCGGTGGGTCAGTCATCGAACCGGCCAGCATTCCGCACAGCGTGAGGTAGTTCATTTTGGTGAGCAGCCGCGCCAGCAAACCAACGGTGATCAGCGGAACGGCGGTAATGAAAATACCGTAACCCACCCAGCTTAAGCCATCGCCCTGGGTTAATGTATCGACAAAATCACCACCCGATTTCAGGCCAACCACCGCGAGAAAGAGCACAATCCCCAGTTCGCGCAACGCCAGGTTAGCGCTCGGCGGCATAAACCAGTACAGCTTGCCGATGCTGCCAATACGCCCAAGTATCAGCGCCATAATCAGCGGCCCACCGGCCAGGCCCAACTTTAACGCCACCGGGAAGCCAGGAATAAACAGCGGAATAGAACCCAGTAAAACCCCAAGTCCGATACCGATAAACACTGGCAGCATCTGTACCTGCTGCAGTTTTTGCTGCGCGTTGCCGACAACATTAGCGACGGCATCGATGGACGAGGGCCGCCCCACCAAATTGAGGATATCACCAAACTGCAGGCTGGCGTCGCTGCTAGCGACCAGCTCAACGCCTGCGCGGTTCAGGCGCGAGATAACAACGTCATAGCGTTCTTTGAAATGCAGATCGCGGATCCGTTTACCCAGCACCTGTTCGTTGGTCACCACCACACGCTCGACGCGCAAATCCGTGCCTCGCGTCGACAGCGAGGTATCAACTTCCTGACCGATCACTACCAGCGCGTTGTGCAGGTCATCGGGCTGCCCGACCAGGTGGAGCAGGTCGCCCATCTGGATAATGGTTCCCGGCGACGGCACCATCAGTGTCTCATCCCGCTTCAGACGCGAGCAGATAATTTTATCGCTGTTCAGAATGGGGACGTCCTGAATCGCCATATTATTCAGGTTCGGGTTTTCAACGCGGATGTTCATGGTCTGAATCAGCGCCTGACCGTTGGTCCGCGTTGATTCGTGCTGCTGTGCTTCTGCCTCGACGTTAACGCGGAAGATAAGGCGCATTAACCACATCGTGAGCAAGATACCGCAAATACCAAAAGGATAAGCCATGGCGTAGCTCATCCCCATCTGGTCCACGACATCCATGGGCGTACCCAGATCGCGCAGGATTTGCTGTCCAGCACCCAGCGCCGGAGTATTAGTGACGGCACCGGAGAATATGCCCAGCACCACGGGAAGAGGTATAGCAAAAATTTTATGCAGGAGAGCGGTAACCAGCCCCCCCATAATGACAATCAGCACGGCGAACAAATTCAGGCGCAGGCCCGAAACGCGCAGCGAAGCAAAGAAACCCGGCCCCACCTGGATACCGATGGTGTACACGAAGAGTATCAGGCCGAACTCCTGAATAAAATGCAGCATATCGCCGCTCAGGGTCATCCCTGCCTGATCGACAAAATGTCCGACGATAATACCGCCAAACAGCACGCCTCCGATGCCAAAACCCACACCCCGGACTTTAATGTTGCCGATCCATAACCCGACAACCGCCACCAATGCCAGAACGCTGACCGTCAATGCTATATCACTCATTCTTCTGTTCCCTGTGAATAACATCATTAAGTAGATGGATTCTGGCAGAGTACAGTCGCAATGTATGGGTGGTAAAGCACAAAAAAGCCCCGTCATTTCTGGCGGGGCAAAGGCAAGGAGCTCATTAGCTATTTAATGCGGGACGTTCGCTGATGGTGATCCGCTGCGGTGGGACCGTTTCAGGTTCGTTGCGAATTAAATCGATGTGCAGCAAACCATTGGTGAAGCTCGCGCCGGAGACTTCCATATTTTCAGCCAGGGTAAAGCTCAGGCTGAAGGATTGTGTCACCAGCCCCTGATGCAGCCACTTGGTCTCTTTTTCCGGCTGCTCAGGCGTACCTTTCACGGTCAGACGCGTACCTTCCAGCTGAATATCCAGATCTTCCTGACGGAAACCGGCTAACGCAAGCGTAATGCGATAGTGGTTATCGTCGCTCTTTTCGATGTTATAGGGTGGGAAGCTCTGGCTTTCACCGGTGTTTTGCAGTGCATTGGCCAGTTTGTCAAAACCGATCCATTGACGCAGCAGCGGGGATAAATCGTAGTTACGCATATTCATTTCTCCTTCTAAGAAGCGAGTAAATACCTTTCAGCTCCCTGACGGCAAGCTGATTGCTTAGCAGGGCCGCCTGACGCGGCCCACTGAATTAGTTGATTTCGATACGGCGCGGTTTGTTCGCTTCCGGAATCACGCGCTCAAGCTCGATATACAGCAGACCATTCACCAGGTTTGCGCCACGAACATGAATGTTCTCCGCCAACTGGAACTTGCGTTCAAAGTTGCGCTCGGCAATACCCTGATACAGGTAAGTACGTTCTTTTTGCTCGTCTGCATGAGCGCCTTTCACCACCAGCAAATTGTCCTGGGCGGTAATTTCCAGCTCGCTTTCAGCAAAGCCCGCAACGGCAATCGCAATACGGTAATGGTTTTCGTCTACCAGCTCGACGTTATACGGAGGGTAGCCGCCATTACTCTGGCTCTGATTGCTTTCCAGCAGGTTAAACAGACGATCAAAACCAATTGCAGAACGGTATAACGGGGATAAGTCAAAGTTACGCATAATCAATAGCTCCTGAAATCAGCGAGAATGTTAGACCTTCCATCATGGACAGGTCAGGTAGCCAGAACACCCATCAGGCGTGCCCTTCATTTGCCTACATCCTAAAAATGGGTCTTGATACAAACTTTTCAAGCGTATTCATCCGACTTTTTTTGCAGTTTGTTGTCTATTGCATACACTGGGGGAACAGTTGTTATCGTTAGAGTGCGATAGCCACCACAGTGCGACAGAATGGTGATGTTATTTTTCGCAACGGATCGCTATAACTCACCATGCAAACACCGATGTTTAACAGATGAAAAAATGATGATTAGAAAAATGTTGTTAACACTGATGATGTGCAGCGGAATGGTTGTTGTGAGCGGGTGCTCCAGCGTCATGTCGCACACCGGTGGCAAAGAGGGAACGTATCCTGGCACGCGTGCCAGCGCCACGATGATTAGCGAGAGCGATACAAACTGGGGAACCAAGTCACTGGCGATTCTTGATATGCCATTTACCGCCGTGCTGGATACGCTACTGCTCCCGTGGGATTTCTTCCGTACCGATAGCTCGGTAAGATCGCGCGTTGAAAGAAGCGAGGAGAGCACGCAAGCCATTAACGACGTGATCCCCCCGGCAACAATGCCAGCCCCTTAAGTTAACGCCCGGTTTCTGTCACCCATAGCTGGCGGAAACCCTCGACGTCCTCCATCCACGCAACTTGCTGCCCATCAGGCGAGAAAACGATCGCATCAGCAGACGGAGGGGCTTCGTGACTTTTCGTTAAAAAATCAATCTCTCCCGTCTGTGCATCACAGCAGGCAATTCTATTTTCCAGCACGAATCCCAACCATTGCCCCGACGGATGCCAGTTAAAGGCGGACTGAATATCACTCGAACAGTGAGTTAACTGGCGCGGTGCACCGCCCTGAGGTGAAATCAACCAGAGCTGCACCACGCCATGATCATCACGCATCAAAAACGCAATCTCTGATGCCAAGGGATGACTGCGCACCCAGTGACGCGGCTGATTCACCAGTCCAGGGAAAGCGCGGTCGTGAGTAAACGTCAGGCGGCGCTGAACCACGCCAGCCGGCGGGGCTGGCATTGTTGATTCGCTGCCTTCAAGCGGTGCATCGCCCGGTTGCTTCCAGCCACTTTCATCCTGCGGTAAATCGACAATAAACAGTTCAGGTACTTTCTCACCATTGACTGACAACGTATCACCGATAAACGCCAGCGCGTGGTTCCCCACCCAGCCCTCTTCATAGGCACGGTTAATCTGATCGCTACCCGGCTGTGGCGCAGGCGTAGTCTGGCTTACCAGTACGCACCAGTGACTTCCGCTGTACTCGCGCGGATGCTGAACGGAAACCGTCACCGGACCGTACGGCGAAGCCACGCCAACGTTACGTAAATCCAGCGCCGGGGAACGCTCACGCAACACATGGTCGTTATAGGTGAAGCTGACAAACTCGCCGTTCGGGCTAAAAACATGTACATGGCTGCCGCCGCGCAGTGCGCCAGGGGTAAACGGGACAGTAATATCCATCGCGTCCAGATTCGTCACATCACCCTGCCCGGCAATGACTCCGCGACGGTGATGAAAGTCGTAATGCCATATTTCATCAGGATTTTCAGGCCCGTGAATGAACACGTATTTTTCAGACTTCGGATGAACGGTCACCACGCCAACGTGTGCCTGCTGCGTCGCACGATAAATCACTTCCACCTCGCCAGTGTGAATATTGACGCGTTCAATGGTCTCGCCGGTAAACGATGCGCCGGAGGGTCGCACATCAAAAACCAGCCACTGGCTGTCCGGGGTCCAGGTATTGATATTGGTCAGTTGGTGATGACGCGGCGTAAAGGTGACTTGCTTCATGGGATGCCCTGATACGAGACAATTTCAGCAATCATACTTCACAAGGACTTCACTTTCAGGCTTTAGCGTATGCTCATCTCACTTACTATGGGCAGAAAGATGGAACATTTTGACGTGGCGATTATCGGTTTAGGCCCGGCAGGTGCGGCGCTGGCGCGGCAGTTGAGCGGAAAAATGCGCGTGATTGCTCTGGATAAAAAGCGCCAGTGCGGGACTGAAGGGTTCACCAAACCCTGCGGAGGCCTACTGGCTCCTGACGCCCAACGTTCATTTATCCGCGACGGGATCACGCTCCCCGTTGATGTTATTGCCAATCCGCAGATATTCAGCGTTAAAACGGTCGATGTGGCCGCCTCTCTGACCCGAAACTACCAGCGTAGTTATATCAATATCGATCGCCATGCTTTTGATTTATGGATGAAATCACTCATCCCTGACGATGTGCAGGTTTACCATGACAGCCTGTGTCGTAAAGTCTGGCGCGAGGGCGATAAATGGCATGTGATATTCCGTGCAGACGGCTGGGAACAGCAGATTACGGCTCGCTATCTGATCGGTGCCGACGGGGCGAATTCGCTGGTGCGCCGTCATCTCTATCCACAACACCAGATCCGTAAATATGTTGCTATCCAACAGTGGTTTACGGAACAACACCCTGTCCCGTTCTACTCGTGTATTTTTGATAACGATGCTACGGACTGTTATTCCTGGAGTATCAGCAAAGACGGCTTTTTTATCTTCGGGGGGGCTTACCCAATGAAGGACGGTCAGGCACGTTTTGACATGCTGAAAACCAGGATGGAAGCGTTCCATTTCCAGTTTGGCAAACCGGTGAAAAGCGAAAAATGTACAGTCCTGTTCCCGTCACGCTGGAAGGATTTCGTCTGCGGCGAGGAGAACGCCTTTCTGATTGGCGAAGCCGCCGGATTTATTAGCGCCAGTTCACTGGAAGGTATTAGCTATGCGCTGGACAGCGCGGAAATCCTTAAATCCGTACTGTTGCAGGACGTGGTAGACAAAAATAAAGCCTATCGCAAAGCAACCCGCAAGCTGCGTATCAAGCTGTATGGAAAAATCCTCAAGAGCCGGGCGCTAACGTCCGCATTTTCCCGTAAATGGATAATGCGCAGCGGCGTGGCGCATATTCCGCAGGCCGAATACCCTGAATCAAAAACGACAACGGATGAAAAAGACGTTGGGCAAATGCGGCAAGGCATTTGCCCATAGCGGACTTAATTCAGCGCAAATTTCTCAATGGCATACGCAACGCCGTCTTCAAGATTAGATTTGGTGACGAAGTTGGCGATTTCTTTTACCGAGGGAATTGCGTTATCCATGGCTACGCCCATACCGGCATATTCGATCATCGCGATGTCGTTTTCCTGATCGCCAATCGCCATAACCTCTTCGGCTTTAATGCCCAGCGCATCGGCCAGCGATTTCACACCGGTGCCTTTATTGACGCGTTTATCCAGGATTTCGAGGAAGTACGGCGCACTTTTCAGCACTGTATATTTCTCTTTCACCTCTGCCGGAATGCGTGAGATGGCTTTATCGAGGATTTCTGGTTCATCAATCATCATCACTTTCAGGAACTGAGTCGCCGGGTCCATCTTCTCGGCTTCACAGAACACCAGCGGAATGGTCGCGATAAACGATTCATGCACCGTGTAGTAGCTGATATCTCGGTTAGCGGTATACAGCGTGTTGCGATCGAGGGCGTGGAAGTGTGAACCGACTTCCCGGGAGAGTTGTTCCAGGTAACGATAATCGTCATAGCTCAACGCCGTTTGGGCAACGGTGCTGCCATCCCCTGCTTTCTGCACCAGCGCCCCGTTGTAGGTAATGCAGTAGTCGCCAGGTTGTTCCATATGAAGTTCTTTCAAGTAGCTGTGGACGCCGGCATACGGACGGCCAGTGGTCAGCACCACGTTTATCCCGCGCGCGCGCGCCGCAGCAATTGCATTTTTGACCGCAGGTGAAATGGTGTGATCGGGCAGCAGAAGTGTGCCATCCATGTCGATAGCAATAAGTTTGATAGCCATGAGTTCCCCGGATTAAATGAGTCCGTCCTCATGCTAACGCGATTCCGCTCAAAAAACAGCTACGAAAAGGGGGATAGGAAGGGGAACCGGGATCCCCCTTTTGACAATCGATGGTAGGCCGGATAAGGCCTAAGCCGCCATCCGGCAAAAACTGACGAACTGCCTGATGGCGTTGCGCTTATCAGGCCTACAGGAGCAGGCCTGAGTTACACATTAGATATCGATATTTGCCGCTTTCAGGGCGTTCTCTTCGATAAACGCACGACGCGGTTCAACGGCGTCGCCCATCAGCGTAGTGAACAACTGGTCGGCAGCAATCGCGTCTTTCACCGTCACACGCAGCATACGACGGCTTTCCGGATCCATGGTGGTTTCCCACAGCTGATCCGGGTTCATTTCGCCCAGACCTTTATAACGCTGAATAGACAGACCACGGCGGGACTCTTTCACCAGCCAGTCCAGCGCCTGCTCGAAGCTGGTAACCGGCTGACGACGCTCACCACGTTCAATAAACGCATCGTCTTCGATCAGGCCACGCAGTTTCTCACCCAGCGTGCAGAGACGACGGTATTCACCTCCGGTCACAAACTCATGCTCCAGAGGATAGTCGGTATCGACCCCGTGGGTACGCACGCGGATAACCGGTTCAAACAGGTTCAGCTCGGCGTCTTTACGTACAAAGCTATTCCAGGTGCTACCGTGCATTTCGTTTTCATTCAGCACGTTCACCAGCTGGGAAACCCAGGCCGTGACTTTCTCTTCATCAGCCAAATCGGCTTCGGCCAGCGTCGGTTGATAAACCAGTTCTTTCAGCAACGAGCGCGGGAAGCGGCGCTCCATACGACCAATCATTTTCTGCGTGGCATTGTATTCAGATACCAGTTTTTCCAGCGCTTCACCCGCCAGCGCCGGAGCGTGGGCATTGGTGTGCAGCGTGGCGCCATCAAGAGCAATAGAGATCTGGTACTGATCCATCGCTTCATCGTCTTTGATGTACTGTTCCTGCTTGCCTTTCTTCACTTTGTACAGCGGTGGCTGTGCAATGTAGACGTGACCGCGTTCAACGATTTCCGGCATCTGACGATAGAAGAAGGTCAACAGCAACGTACGAATGTGCGAGCCGTCGACGTCCGCATCGGTCATGATGATGATGCTGTGATAACGCAGTTTATCCGGGTTGTATTCGTCGCGACCGATACCGCAGCCGAGCGCGGTAATCAGCGTTGCCACTTCCTGAGAAGAGAGCATCTTGTCGAAGCGCGCCTTCTCAACGTTAAGGATTTTACCCTTCAGCGGCAGAATCGCCTGGTTCTTACGGTTACGTCCCTGCTTCGCAGAGCCGCCCGCTGAGTCCCCTTCCACCAGGTACAGTTCAGAGTGGGCCGGGTCGCGTTCCTGACAGTCCGCCAGTTTGCCCGGCAGGCCAGCTAAGTCCAGCGCACCCTTACGACGGGTCATTTCACGTGCACGACGTGCTGCTTCACGGGCACGTGCCGCATCAATAATTTTACCGACGACGATTTTCGCGTCAGACGGGTTTTCCAGCAGGTATTCGCTCAGCAGTTCGTTCATCTGCTGTTCTACTGCGGTTTTCACCTCGGAGGAGACCAGCTTGTCTTTGGTCTGGGAGGAGAATTTCGGATCCGGTACTTTCACGGAAACGACAGCAATCAGGCCTTCACGGGCATCGTCACCGGTGGCGCTGACTTTCGCTTTTTTGCTGTAGCCTTCTTTGTCCATGTAGGCGTTCAGGGTACGGGTCATCGCCGCACGGAAGCCTGCAAGGTGAGTACCGCCATCACGCTGTGGAATGTTGTTGGTGAAGCAGTAGATGTTTTCCTGGAAACCATCGTTCCACTGCAGCGCAACTTCGACGCCAATACCGTCTTTTTCGGTGGAGAAGTAGAAGATATTCGGGTGGATCGGCGTTTTGTTTTTGTTGAGGTATTCAACAAACGCCTTGATGCCACCTTCGTAGTGGAAATGATCTTCTTTGCCGTCGCGCTTATCGCGCAGGCGGATGGATACGCCGGAGTTCAGGAATGACAGCTCGCGCAGGCGTTTCGCCAGAATCTCATATTCAAACTCAACGACATTGGTAAAGGTTTCATGGCTTGGCCAGAAACGCACCTGGGTACCGGTCGCTTCAGTCTCGCCAGTCACGGCCAGTGGTGCCTGCGGTACGCCGTGCACGTAAGTTTGCTGATGCACTTTACCTTCGCGGCGAATCACCAGCTCCAGTTTCTGCGACAGGGCGTTAACCACGGAAACACCTACGCCGTGCAGACCGCCGGAGACTTTATAGGAGTTATCATCGAATTTACCGCCTGCGTGCAGGACGGTCATGATCACTTCGGCCGCCGAAACGCCCTCTTCCGGGTGGATACCGGTTGGGATACCACGACCATCATCGGTAACGGACACGGAGTTGTCAGCGTGGATTGTCACCACGATATCTTTACAGTGACCCGCGAGCGCTTCGTCGATAGCGTTATCTACCACCTCGAATACCATGTGGTGTAGACCGGTGCCGTCATCCGTGTCGCCGATATACATACCCGGGCGCTTACGCACCGCATCCAGTCCTTTCAGGACTTTGATACTGGAGGAGTCATAAGAATTCGACATCAACGTTTCTCGCTCATTTTATCTTGGGTTAATCCGTTATTTTACCCTTTTCCACGGTGAACATCTTCGAATTTTTGTCCGACATGTCCATAACGTGTTCAGCGCTAATTGCGCTGACAAAGACTTGAGATTGCGTGGCTTTTAAGCGGCTGGCTAGCAGTCCGCGACGCGCATCATCCAGTTCAGAGGCAAAATCATCTATCAGGTACAGGCAGCGCCGTCCGCTTTCACGAGTCAGGAACTCCCCTTGCGCCAGACGTAAGGCGCACATCAGCAGTTTTAACTGCCCACGCGACAACGTATCTTCCACCGGTGCGCCGTCGGCACGTATGCGGAAATCCGCTTTGTGCGGGCCGTACGCGGTGTAGGTCAACATGCGATCGCGTTCAAAACTGCGTTCCAGCACCTCAGCGTAATCGGTCTCTTTCTCCCAGCCACGCTGGAAAGAGAAAGAGAGTGAAAACTCGGGAAGAAACAGCTGGCAGGTATCCGCCATATCCTGCGCGATACCGGCGCTGTACTCCGCGCGCCAGGTGCTGATTTGTTCCGCCAGCGGGATCAACTCTCGATCCCACGGGCGCAGTTGCTCATAACGACTCACCTGGCGCAGCGCCGCATTGCGCTGCTTTAGCAATCGCTTAAGGTTGCTCCAGGCGGTAAAGAATCCGGCTTCATTGTGAAAGCATCCCCAGTCAAGGAATGCTCTTCTGTATTTGGGGCCGCCATTGAGTAAAGTAAACCCCTCAGGCGTTATCAGCTGCATCGGCATCAGGTGCGCCAGTTCGGCAACCTTATGACCGTCAGTGCCGTCAATGCGCACTTTGCTGTCACCCAGCTTGTCTTTGGTCAGGCCAATCGAGGTTTCACGCTCAGCGCCCTGCAAACGCCCGTGGAGTACAAACGACTCCTGCTCGTGGCGAATGACGCGGCCAATCTGCACACTGCGAAACGCCCGACCGTGACCGAGCGTATAAATAGCTTCCAGCACACTGGTTTTACCGCTGCCGTTAGCGCCGACCAGGAAGTTAAAGCCGGGAGATAAAGTGAGATCCGCATTTTCAATATTGCGGAAGTCTTTGATGAGCAAGCGCGTCAGTGACATATCAGCGTTCTTTGGGCCAGGGCGTTATCGGCGCAGCCAGTTTCAACGCGGACTGCGCGCAGACCCTGGAGCGTACACGCAGTACGTGACAGGGGCGAGCACAGCCCAGGTTGAAAATGGCAAGTAAGATAGCCCGATATTTTCCACTACAGTCTCATTGGCATAACAACGTAGGCTGCGGATTGTGACGCTGCATCTTCAATCTGTACGCTCGATACGGAATCGGTCAGCATAATACGGACGTTTTCGCACTTCAGCGCGTTCAGTACGTCCAGCACGTAGCTAACATTGAAGCCGATTTCCATTTCAGTCCCAGGATAGGTGACATCGAGGATCTCTTCCGCTTCTTCCTGCTCTGGGTTGTTGGCCGTAATTTTGAGCTGGTTTTCGCTGACGTACAGACGCACACCGCGGAATTTCTCATTGGAGAGTATGGCCGCACGGGCAAACGCCTGCTTAAGGATATCGCAGCCCGCCTCCAGATGTTTGTCTGGATTCTTCGGCAGTACGCGACGGTAATCCGGGAAACGTCCATCTACCAGCTTGGAGGTAAAGATGAAATCGCCAACATGCGCACGGATGTTGTTGCTGCCAATCTGCACGCGCAGCGGGTTGTCGCCGCCGTCGAGCATACGCATCAGTTCAATCACGCCTTTACGCGGCACGATCACCGAATGACTGGGCAGCGATTGACCCACCGGCATAGAGCACACCGCCAGGCGGTGACCGTCGGTCGCCACGGTACGCAGTTCTTCACCTTCGGTTTCAAACAGCATGCCGTTTAAGTAATAGCGCACATCCTGATGAGCCATCGAAAACTGCGTGGCTTCAATCAGACGCTTCATCGTCGCCTGCGGCAGCGTGAATTCAACTTCACTCTGCCAGTCATCCAGATTCGGGAAGTCGGCGGCAGGCAGCGTGGACAGCGAGAAACGGCTGCGGCCAGAACGCACCAGCATGCGGTCACCTTCCAACTGGACAGCAATTTCCGCACCTTCCGGCAAACCACGACAAATGTCGAAGAATTTACGCGCCGGGACGGTGGTCGCACCGGGTTCATGCGGCTGGATCAGCGCAACGCGTGCCACCATCTCCATCTCGAGATCGGTACCGGTCAGAGAAAGCGTTCCATCCGCAACCTGTAGTAACAGGTTTCCGAGGATCGGCAGCGTAGGACGACCACCCAGCGGGCCGCTGACCTGCTGAAGCGGTTTTAATAAATGTTCACGTTCAACGGTAAATTTCATAGCGTCACGAAGATAATGTTCTGATTAAATTGGAGAAATCTTCTTTAATATCATGGCTTTCTTCACGCAACTGTTCAATCTTGCGACAGGCATGAAGCACGGTAGTATGGTCACGCCCACCAAAGGCGTCGCCAATTTCCGGCAAACTGTGGTTGGTAAGCTCTTTTGCCAGCGCCATCGCCATCTGACGCGGACGCGCTACCGAGCGAGATCGACGCTTAGAAAGCAGATCCGCAATTTTGATTTTGTAATACTCTGCCACCGTCTTTTGAATATTGTCGATGGTGACCAGTTTTTCCTGTAATGCCAGCAGGTCGCGCAGCGCCTCACGCACAAAATCGATAGTAATCGCCCGGCCAGTAAAGTTGGCGTTAGCAATCACGCGGTTCAGTGCGCCTTCCAGTTCACGCACGTTAGAGCGTAAACGCTTGGCAATAAAGAACGCCACCTCGCCTGGCAGACGAATATCGTTTTCGTCAGCTTTTTTCATCAGGATCGCAACGCGCGTTTCCAGTTCAGGTGGTTCGATCGCGACGGTCAGTCCCCAGCCAAAGCGGGATTTCAGACGATCTTCAACGCCATTGATCTCCTTCGGATAGCGATCCGATGTCAGGATGATCTGCTGATTACCTTCCAGCAGGGCATTGAAGGTGTGGAAAAACTCTTCCTGGGATCGTTCTTTATTAGCAAAGAATTGAATATCGTCAATCAGCAACGCATCAACCGAACGGTAGTAGCGTTTAAACTCTTCGATCGCATTGTTTTGTAGGGCTTTAACCATGTCCTGTACAAAACGCTCGGAGTGCATATACACCACTTTTGCATTCGGCTTGCGCGCCATAATCCCGTTACCCACAGCATGCAACAGGTGGGTTTTACCCAGACCGGTGCCGCCATAAAGGAATAGAGGATTGTAGGCGCCGCCAGGATTGTCCGCCACCTGACGAGCCGCCGCGCGCGCCAGTTGGTTAGATTTACCTTCAACGAAGTTATCAAACGTGTGTTTGACGTTGACGTTAGAGCGATAGGTTGGTTCTGCCGGGGCCGGGACGTTATCCCAACCCGAACGTGCTGCAGGTGCAGCTCGTTGCGGCTGAACTTGTTGCGCTACATACGCAGGTGCGACAACGTGATTAACCGGCGTCTTCAGCGTTTGCGTGACGGGTTTGGTACCGACTTCAAAGCGTAGCTGTGGGGCATCTGCTCCGCAGAAGTTATTCAGCAATCCATTAATATTATTAAGGTATTTGTCCCTTACCCAATCGAGCACAAAACGGTTTGGCGCATACAAAGCCAGCGTGTTATCGCTCAGTTCCGCCTGCAACGGGCGTATCCACATACTGAATTCTGTGGCTGGTAACTCATCCTGCAATCGGGCAAGACACTGCTGCCAAAGCGAAAGTGACACGGCGGACTCCACTCGAACAAAAGTCGATAAATGACAAAGGCTGAAACATTCATGATTGTTGGCGCACGTCGAAAAGACCCTGCATGAGGGTGACGTGCGAACCGCTGTCTGCGGTTATATGCCTGATCAGGATCCATTGAAACGATCAGGACCGCGGATCATAGCCTAAACTGAGCGAGAGATCTTCTGTTTCTCACAGATTCTTCCCGATTTATCCACAGGATGATCCAGAATCGGCTAAGTGTAAACGATCCTGGAGAAGTGCTGCAGGTTTTCGCGCGCATATTGAAAAAATTAATGAGTAAAGATGCTTTACTGCGAAAACGATCTAATAAAGATCCCGTGCGATCCTTGCGCTTTATCCACCAGCCCGTATAATTCTTACCCCCAGCGAGTAAAGGTCGCCTCACGGCGTCAACGCTGCCTGTTTTTTACGCGAAACCATGCGGAAAAAAGCGGGAATTAAGGAAAGAGAATTGACTCCGGAGTGTACAATTATTACAATCCGGCCTCTTTAATCACCCACACTGTGGCGTAAGTCGTTCGAAGTTCGTTCGGGTATACGCAAAAGTCAGTGAATTTATTCAAGTTTAGGTAGAAATCGCCATGAAACGCACTTTTCAACCGTCTGTACTGAAGCGCAACCGTTCTCACGGCTTCCGTGCTCGTATGGCTAATAAAAATGGTCGTCAGGTTTTGGCACGTCGTCGTGCTAAAGGCCGTTCTCGTCTGACCGTTTCTAAGTAATAAAAGCTAGCCCCTGAGTGGTTAAGCTCGCATTTCCCAGGGAGTTACGTTTGTTAACTCCCACTCATTTCACATTCGTCTTCCAGCAGCCACAACGGGCTGGCACGCCGCAAATCACCATTCTCGGCCGCCAAAATTCGCTGGGGCATCCCCGCATCGGTCTAACGGTCGCCAAGAAAAATGTTAAACGTGCGCATGAACGCAACAGGATTAAACGCCTGACGCGTGAAAGCTTCCGTTTACGTCAGCACGAACTTCCAGCAATGGATTTCGTAGTGGTGGCTAAAAAAGGGGTTGCCGACCTCGATAACCGTGCTCTCTCGGAAGCGTTGGAAAAATTATGGCGTCGCCATTGTCGCCTGGCTCGCGGGTCCTGATAGCCCTCATTCGGGTCTATCAACGCCTGATCAGTCCGCTGCTTGGGCCGCATTGCCGCTTCACTCCAACCTGTTCGAGCTACGGAATTGAGGCATTGCGCAGGTTTGGAGTGATAAAAGGCAGTTGGTTGACGGTGAAACGCGTATTAAAATGCCACCCTTTACACCCTGGTGGTGACGATCCCGTCCCACCCGGACCATTTGATACCAGAGAACACTAACGATGGATTCGCAACGCAATCTTTTAGTCATCGCTTTGCTGTTCGTGTCTTTCATGATCTGGCAAGCCTGGGAGCAGGATAAAAATCCGCAACCTCAGGCTCAACAGACCACGCAGACAACGACCACCGCAGCGGGTAGCGCCGCCGACCAGGGCGTACCGGCCAGTGGCCAGGGGAAACTGATTACGGTTAAGACTGACGTGCTTGATCTGACCATCAACACCCGTGGTGGTGATGTGGAACAGGCTTCACTGCCAGCTTACCCGAAAGAACTCGGTTCTACCGAACCGTTCCAGTTACTGGATACCACGCCACAGTTCATCTATCAGGCACAGAGTGGCCTGACAGGTCGTGACGGCCCGGATAACCCGGCTAACGGCCCGCGTCCGCTGTACAACGTCGACAAAGACGCTTTTGTACTGGCTGACGGTCAAAATGAACTGCAGATCCCGATGACCTATACAGACGCCGCTGGCAACACGTTTACCAAAACGTTTGTTCTCAAGCGCGGTGAGTATGCGGTAAGCGTTAACTACAGCGTGCAGAACGCCAGCGAGAAGCCGCTGGAAATCTCCACCTTTGGTCAGCTGAAGCAATCCATCAATCTGCCCTCTCATCTCGACACTGGTAGCAGCAACTTTGCGCTGCATACCTTCCGTGGCGCGGCTTACTCCACGCCTGATGAGAAGTATGAGAAATACAAGTTCGACACCATTGCTGAAAACGAAAACCTGAACGTCAACGCTAAAGACGGCTGGGTCGCAATGCTGCAGCAGTATTTCGCCACGGCATGGGTTCCGCGTAACGACGGCACCAATAACTTCTATACCGCAAATCTGGGTAACGGCATTGCCGCTATCGGCTATAAATCTCAGCCGGTACTGGTTCAACCGGGCCAGACAAGCGCGATGACCAGCACCCTGTGGGTTGGCCCGGAAATTCAGGATAAAATGGCGGCCGTTGCACCGCACCTGGATCTGACCGTCGACTACGGTTGGTTGTGGTTCATCTCTCAGCCGCTGTTCAAACTGCTGAAGTGGATCCATAGCTTCCTGGGTAACTGGGGCTTCTCTATCATCGTTATCACCTTTATCGTTCGTGGCATCATGTACCCGCTGACTAAAGCGCAGTACACCTCCATGGCGAAGATGCGTATGCTGCAGCCGAAGATTCAGGCAATGCGTGAGCGTCTGGGCGATGACAAACAGCGTCAGAGCCAGGAAATGATGGCCCTGTACAAAGCTGAGAAGGTTAACCCTCTGGGCGGCTGCTTCCCGCTGATCATCCAGATGCCAATCTTCCTGGCACTGTACTACATGCTGATGGGCTCCATTGAACTGCGCCATGCGCCGTTCGCACTGTGGATCCATGACCTGTCTGCACAGGACCCGTACTACATCCTGCCGATCCTGATGGGCGTAACGATGTTCTTCATTCAGAAGATGTCGCCGACCACCGTGACCGACCCGATGCAGCAGAAGATCATGACCTTTATGCCGGTCATCTTCACCGTGTTCTTCCTGTGGTTCCCGTCAGGTCTGGTGCTGTACTATATCGTCAGCAACCTGGTAACTATTATTCAGCAGCAGCTGATTTACCGTGGTCTGGAGAAGCGTGGCCTGCATAGCCGCGAGAAAAAGAATTCCTGATTCGGTTGTAGGCCGGATAAGGCGAAGCCGCCATCCGGCAAACGGAACATAAATTAAAGGGCGGTCGATTGACCGCCTTTTTTATTATTGGTATTTAAGAGACATATCATGAGCCATAACGACACCATCGTCGCTCAGGCCACCCCACCGGGACGTGGTGGTGTGGGTATTCTGCGCATCTCCGGCCTGAAAGCCCGCGAGGTTGCAGAATCCGTACTGGGCAAACTGCCAAAACCACGTTATGCCGACTACCTGCCGTTTAAAGATGCCGATGGTAGCACGCTGGATCAGGGGATTGCCCTGTGGTTCCCCGGTCCAAACTCCTTTACCGGTGAAGACGTTTTAGAATTGCAGGGCCACGGCGGCCCGGTCATTCTCGACCTGCTGTTAAAACGTATTCTGACTATTCCCGGCCTGCGTATTGCCAGACCCGGTGAGTTCTCGGAGCGCGCGTTCCTGAACGATAAACTCGATTTAGCCCAGGCAGAAGCCATTGCCGACCTGATCGATGCCAGTTCAGAACAAGCCGCACGTTCCGCGCTGAACTCCTTGCAGGGTGCGTTCTCCGCCCGCGTAAATCACCTTGTGGAAGCACTCACTCACCTGCGCATCTACGTGGAAGCGGCGATTGATTTTCCAGATGAGGAAATAGACTTCCTCTCTGACGGTAAAATTGAAGGCCTGCTTAATAACGTCATCGCCGATCTCGATGCCGTACGGGCCGAAGCGCGTCAGGGTAGCCTGCTGCGTGAAGGGATGAAGGTGGTGATCGCCGGACGTCCTAACGCCGGGAAATCAAGCCTACTGAACGCCTTAGCGGGCCGTGAGGCGGCGATTGTCACCGACATTGCCGGCACCACCCGCGACGTGCTGCGCGAACATATTCATATCGACGGTATGCCGCTGCATATCATCGACACCGCCGGTCTGCGTGACGCCAGTGACGAAGTCGAACGCATTGGTATCGAACGCGCCTGGCAGGAAATCGAACAGGCCGACCGCGTGCTGTTTATGGTGGATGGCACCACCACCGATGCCGTCGACCCGGCCGATATCTGGCCTGATTTTATCGCACGTTTGCCGACGAAGTTACCCATCACCGTAGTACGCAACAAAGCGGATATCACTGGAGAAACGCTGGGCCTTAGCGAAGTAAATGGCCACTCACTGGTTCACCTCTCCGCGCGTACAGGTGAAGGCGTGGACGTGCTACGCAACCACCTCAAGCAGAGCATGGGTTTCGAAACCAATATGGAAGGCGGTTTCCTGGCGCGCCGTCGTCACCTGCAGGCACTGGCAGAAGCGGCAGAGCATCTCCAGCAGGGTAAAGCTCAGTTGTTGGGTGCGTGGGCCGGAGAATTGCTGGCAGAAGAGCTACGCCTCGCGCAGCAGAATCTCAGTGAGATCACTGGGGAGTTTACCTCCGACGATCTGCTGGGACGGATTTTCTCCAGCTTCTGTATCGGTAAGTAACGTTGTGTTGCCCGGTGGCGCGATGCTTGCCGGGCCTACAGGACCCGTAGGCCCGATAAGGCAAAGTCGCCATCCGGCAACAAGTGATTTCCTCACAGGAAATCACTGTTGTCCGAATGGCAACTCGTGCTACTGACGCTGTCCCCGTATTCTTAGCGCCACATTCCTCATGAGGTCGCTATGACACGCTTTTTAATCTGCAGTTTTGCTCTGGTTCTGCTTTATCCTGCCGGTATTGATATGTATCTGGTGGGGTTACCGCGTATTGCCGCCGACCTTAACGCCAGCGAAGCACAGCTGCATATCGCATTTTCGGTGTATCTGGCCGGAATGGCCGCGGCGATGCTGTTCGCCGGTAAGATTGCCGACCAGTCGGGTCGTAAACCGGTCGCGATTGTCGGCGCCCTGATCTTTATTTTTGCTTCCGCCCTGTGTTCATTCGCCGAGAGCGGTACGCCGTTCCTGGTGGGCCGTTTTATTCAGGGAATTGGCGCAGGCTGCTGTTATGTAGTGGCCTTTGCGATTTTGCGCGATACGCTCGACGATCGCCGCCGGGCGAAGGTGCTGTCTCTGTTGAACGGTATCACCTGTATCGTGCCAGTTCTGGCCCCGGTAATGGGGCATCTGATTATGCTCAAATACCCGTGGCAGAGCCTGTTCTACACGATGATTGGTATGGGCGTGGCAGTTTGCCTGCTGTCGGTGTTTATCCTGCGAGAATCGCGCCCAGCGACGCTCTCAAGGTCTGCGGGTGTTGAGCAGCGCACCGAATCGCTGGTAAACCGCTTTTTCCTCAGCCGACTGGCGATTACCACGCTCAGCGTGTCGGTGATCCTTACCTTCGTCAACACCTCGCCGGTGCTACTGATGGAGGTAATGGGTTTTGACCGCGGTGAATACGCCACGACCATGGCGATGACCGCAGGGGTCAGTATGGCGGTCTCTTTCTCCACGCCGTTCGCCCTGAGCCTGTTTAAGCCCCGTACCCTGATGCTGGCCTCACAGGTGCTGTTCTTGAGCGCAGGCGTGGTGTTAACCCTTGCCAGCTCGCATGCAGTTACACTGTTTGGCCTGACGTTAATCTGTGCCGGATTCTCGGTCGGTTTCGGCGTAGCCATGAGCCAGGCGCTGGGACCATTCTCACTGCGGGCGGGCGTCGCCAGTTCAACGTTAGGCATCGCCCAGGTTTGCGGCTCATCGCTGTGGATTTGGCTGGCGGCTATCCTCGGACTCGACGCGCTGAATATGCTGATCGGGATTCTGATTGGCTGTAGCATAGTGAGCATCATGCTGATTATCACTGTTGCTCCTAACCGGTCCGCGCCCACTCATGAAGAAATCCCTCAGCAGTCTCGATCTTAATTTACTGCTTTGCCTGCAGCTCCTGATGCAGGAGCGCAGCGTTACCAAAACCGCCAAACGGATGAACGTCACGCCGTCGGCGGTCAGTAAATCATTGGCAAAGCTCAGATCCTGGTTTGACGATCCGCTGTTTGTAAACACCCCGCTGGGGCTGACGCCGACGCCGTTGATGGTCAGTATGGAACAGAGTCTGGCGGAGTGGATGCAGATGGGCAATCAACTGCTCGATAAGCCGCATCACGAAGCACCACGCGGGTTGAAGTTTGATCTGGTGGCCGAGACGCCGCTGGTGATGATCATGTTCAACGCGCTCTCCCAGCAGATCTATCAGCGTTATCCACAGGCCTCCATCAAAGTGCGCAACTGGGATTACGATTCGCTGGACGCCATTATTCGCGGTGAGGTGGATATCGGGTTTACCGGGCGCGAAAGCCACCCGCGCTCACGCGAGTTGCTGAGCCTGCTGCCGTTATCTATCGACCATGAGGTGCTGTTTTCCGATCTCCCCTGCGTCTGGCTGCGCGAAGATCATCCGGCGTTACGAGAAGAGTGGAACCTGGAGACCTTCCTGCGCTATCCGCATATCAGCATCAGTTGGGAACAAAGCGATACCTGGGCGCTGGACGATGTGCTGCAGGAGATGGGACGCAAACGCACTATCGCCCTGAGCCTACCGGGGTTTGAGCAGTCTCTGTTTATGGCCGCCCAACCGGATCACGCGTTGATAGCCACTGCCCCAGTCTACTGTCAGCGTTATAATCAACTCCACCAGCTTCCACTGGTGGCACGCCCGCTGCCCTTTGATACCGCACAGCTGGAAAAAATGCGCGTACCGTTCACCCTGCTCTGGCATAAACGTAACAGCCACAATCCAAAGATCGTCTGGCTGAAAGACACGATCAAGACGCTCTATCGTGATATGTCCTGACGCTGCACGCCCAAATTGTTGCTAAATTAACCATGATAGTGTCAGAAATGTAAATGTCGCGTAATGTATCCCGTTTTCGCCTGATTTTTAGGCAGCAAAGCCTGCCTGGACGCCGTGTAAATGTTACTCTGGTAATAATCACGGACCATTAATCACGGAGCGAAAAATGGCGACACATTTTGCCAGAGGGATTCTTACGGAGGGACACCTGATTTCAGTTCGCCTCCCTTCTCCATGTCATATCGAAGCAAACAGCCTCCCAACTCACCGCCGAACACGCTTTCTGGCCTCCAGAAGCCTCCTCGCTGAACTGATGTTTATGCTTTACGGCACCAGCTCGCTGCCCGAAATCGTGCAACATGCCAAAGGCAAACCGGTCTTTCGCGATAAAAATCTGCCCGGATTTTCCATTTCCTACGCCGGAAATATCGTCGGCGTTGCGCTGACGACAGAAGGCAGCTGCGGCCTGGATATGGAACTTCAGCGAGCAATCCGTGGGTTTAACTATCCACATTCGACGGACACCAGGCGCTTTTCCAGCAACGAAAACCTGTGGATCAACAACCAAAGCGATCCGAATGAAGCACGCGCACAGCTCATTACCCTGCGCCAGAGCGTACTCAAACTTACCGGTGATATGAGCAATGACGATCCGCGCGAACTCCAGTTGTTACCCGGCGCCGGACGCCTGAAATGCGCCCATACGGCGCAGATCGAAGCCATTTGCGATGCGGAAGATGTGCTGGTGTGGTCGGTCGCGGTGACGCCAGCCATTGAAAAACTCAAGGTTTGGGAGTTTGATGGTAAGCAGGATTGGAAAAGTTTGCCCGATATCCAGACTCGCGCCAATGCGCCAACGGGCCGCCTGATCCGCTTCTCTCAATTATCCGCAGCGAAGAGCTACACGCTTAACTGATTTAACCTTCATGATGAAACAGGAGTAACCATGTCCGAAACATTGAATGTTGTTACGTTACTGGGGAGCCTGCGCAAAGGCTCATTTAATGGAATGGTTGCCCGTACGCTGCCAAAAATTGCCCCGGCAGGGATGGACGTCAACGCATTACCGTCGATTGGCGATATTCCACTGTACGATGCCGATCTCCAGCAGGAAGAAGGTTTTCCGGCAAGCGTAGAAGCGCTGGCGGAGCAGATCAGAAAAGCGGATGGCGTGGTGATTGTCACACCAGAATATAACTATTCGGTACCAGGTGGACTGAAGAACGCCATCGACTGGCTGTCCCGTCTGCCCGATCAGCCTCTGGCAGGCAAACCGGTGCTGATCCAGACCAGCTCAATGGGCGCGATTGGCGGTGCCCGCTGTCAGTACCATCTGCGCCAGATTCTGGTGTTCCTTGACGCCATGGTCATGAATAAACCGGAGTTTATGGGCGGTGTCATTCAGAATAAAGTGGATACACAAACCGGCGAAGTGATTGATCAAAGCACGCTGGATCACCTGACGGGCCAGTTAGCCGCCTTCGGGGATTATATTCAGCGCGTAAAAGCATAAAAGAAAAAGCCCGCCAGCAGTAATGCCGGGCGGGCTGTAGAGAATACCGATATTTTAGTGTGCGTCGATAAACACAATCTTCAGCACAAACAGCAGCGCCACAACGATCACGCATGGGCTGAGGTCGCGGAAGCGTCCGGTACCGATTTTCATTACACAGTAGGAAATAAAGCCCAGCGCGATACCCTCGGTAATCGAGAAGCTAAACGGCATCATCACGGCGGTAATAAACGCCGGGACCGCTTCGGTCAGGTCATCCCACTTCACGCGTGACAGGCTGGAGGTCATCAGCACACCGACATAAATCAGCGCACCTGCTGCCGCATAGGGCGGCACCATTCCCGCCAGCGGCGACAGGAAAATCACCAGCAGGAACAGGATCCCCACCACGACAGCCGTCAGACCAGTACGCCCGCCAACTGAAACCCCGGAAGACGACTCGATATACGCAGTCACCGAAGAAGTACCGATAAAGGACCCGGCAACCGAGGAGACGCTATCCACAAACAGCGCCTGCTTCATGCGCGGAAACTTGCCTTTTTCATCGGCCAGACCCGCTTTGTCCGTCACACCAATAAGCGTACCGGAGGAGTCGAACAGGTTAACCAGCATGAAGGAGAAGATCACCCCCGCCAGCCCCAGGTTGAACGACCCGGCAAGGTCAACATGGCCCACAACGGTGGTGATGCTCGGTGGTGCAGAAACGATACCGTTATAGTGCACATCGCCCAGCATCCAGCCCAGCAGGGTGGTGACGATAATCGAAACCAGCACCGCCGCATGAATGTTGCGGGACGCCAGAATAGCGATAATGAAGAAGCCCAAGACCCCCAGCAGCACGCTGTGAGAAGTCAGGTTACCGATGGAAACCAGCGTATCCTTGTTCGCCACGATAACGCCGGCATTTTTCAGCCCCATCATGCCGATAAACAGACCGATACCGCTGGTGATCCCCACGCGCAGACTGACCGGAATGTTGGCAATCATCCAGTAACGCACGCGGAAGATAGTCAGCAGCAGCAGACCCACCGCACCCCAGAAGATAGCGCCCATACCTACCTGCCACGGCAGGCCCATTGCCTGTACCACGACGAACGCGAAGAAGGCGTTCAGCCCCATCGCTGGCGCCAGCGCCACCGGCAGGTTAGCGAATACGCCCATCAGGATACTGCCCAACGCCGCAATCAGACAGGTGGTCACGAAGACGGCACTGGTGTCCATTCCGGCTACGCCCAGAATTTGCGGGTTGACGAAAACGATGTAGACCATCGTCAGGAAAGTAGTGAAACCAGCGATCACTTCGGTCCGTGCCGTCGTGCCATGTTCGCGCAGTTTAAACACGCGTTCCAGTATGCCCCGGCCAGAAGCCTGGGTTGTGTGTTGTTGACTCATTATCAATTTCCGAACAAGGAGGGAAAATTCGTCGCTATCCTATACCAAAATGCGACAATAGGGTGGGTTATGAGCGATTTTTTTCCATTGATTTTGCTTATACGGCAACGATTGCGTCGCCCAATAATGCTGTACGTAAACGTTAAACTTGTTAAAACGGAAATGACATGTCCCAGATAGAAGCTGTATTTTTTGACTGTGACGGAACCCTCGTCGACAGTGAAGTCATTTGTTCTCGCGCGTATGTCAGCATGTTCCAGGCGTTTGGCATTACGCTCGATCTTAAAGAGACGTTTAAACGCTTCAAGGGGGTAAAGCTCTACGAGATCATCGACATTATCAACGACGAGCACGGTGTCGAACTGGCAAAAGCCGAACTAGAATCGATTTACCGCGCCGAGGTCGCACGCCTGTTCGATACGGAACTGGAGGTGATTGCGGGTGCCAACGCGCTGCTGGATAGCATGGCAGTGCCGATGTGCGTGGTGTCGAACGGTCCGGTCAGCAAAATGCAGCACTCGTTGGGCAAGCTAGGCATGCTGCATCATTTCCCGGATTTACTGTTCAGCGGCTATGATATCCAACGCTGGAAGCCCGATCCGGCGCTGATGTTCCATGCGGCAAAAGCCATGAACGTCAATCCGCAAAACTGCATTCTGGTGGATGATTCTGCAGCGGGTGCGCAGTCAGGGATTGATGCCGGGATGGAGGTGTTCTACTTCTGCGCCGATTCGCACAACAAACCGATCGATCATCCTAAAGTGACGACCTTTACCGATCTGGCACAGTTGCCGGCATTGTGGAAGGCGCGGGGTTGGAATATCGTCGATTAAACAGTAGGCCTGATAAGCAAAGCGCCATCA
>NZ_SZWV01000006.1:0-4712 GCF_005280945.1 Citrobacter sp. wls718 | reverse complement strand
TGACCTGCCCCCACGATTAGATACAACACTCAGTTAGTAACGTCGGAATCTTCATTCTCAGAATGACCCTTTCTCCAGCCCGCTGCAAATTCAGACGGTGTCTGATAATTCAGCGTGGAGTGCGGGCGGCATTCGTTATAATCCTGCCGCCAGTCATTAATAATTTTCCTAGCATGAACGATATCGCTGAACCAGTGCTCATTCAAACATTCATCGCGAAATCGTCCGTTAAAGCTCTCAATAAATCCGTTCTGCGTTGGCTTGCCCGGCTGGATTAAGCGCAACTCAACACCATGCTCAAAGGCCCATTGATCCAGTGCACGGCAAGTGAACTCCGGCCCCTGGTCAGTTCTTATCGTCGCCGGATAGCCTCGAAACAGTGCAATGCTGTCCAGAATACGCGTGACCTGAACGCCTGAAATCCCAAAGGCAACAGTGACCGTCAGGCATTCCTTTGTGAAATCATCGACGCAGGTAAGACACTTGATCCTGCGACCGGTGGAAAGTGCGTCCATGACGAAATCCATCGACCAGGTCAGATTGGGCGCCGCCGGACGGAGCAGCGGCAGACGTTCTGTTGCCAGCCCTTTACGACGTCTTCTGCGTTTTACGCCCAGGCCACTGAGGTGATAAAGCCGGTACACGCGCTTATGATTAACATGAAGCCCTTCACGGCGCAGCAACTGCCAAATACGACGGTAGCCAAAACGCCTGCGCTCCAGTGCCAGCTCAGTGATGCGCCCTGATAAATGCGCATCAGCAGCCGGACGGTGAGCCTCATAGCGGCAGGTCGACAGGGATAAACCTGTAAGCCTGCAGGCACGACGTTGCGACAGACCGGTCGCATCACACATCAACATCACGGCTTCCCGCTTCTGGTCTGTCGTCAGTACTTTCGCCCAAGAGCCACCTGAAGCGCCTCTTTATCCAGCATGGCTTCGGCAAGCAGCTTCTTGAGTCTGGTGTTCTCTTCCTCAAGCGACTTCAGGCGCTTAACTTCAGGCACCTCCATACCGCCATACTTCTTACGCCAGATGTAAAACGTGGCATCGGAAATGGCATGCTTGCGGCAGAGTTCACGGGCGGGTACCCCAGCTTCGGCTTCGCGGAGAATACTGATGATCTGTTCGTCGGAAAAACGCTTCTTCATGGGGATGTCCTCATGTGGCTTATGAAGACATTACTAACATCGGGGTGTACTAATCAACGGGGAGCAGGTCAAACATGGCCTGTATACCAAACTGGCCAATTAAAGAATTTCCAGATCATTTCATGTGCATCTCACGAGACAAAGCTGTAACGCTCATCAATGAGCTTAAGAAAGCCATTGATTACATGAACGCTGGCATTGAATCCCCTACTGGTCACCGTCTCCAATAGTCTTTCCAGTGACTGTTTACACTACTATCCGCGCCGGCTGGTAACATTGGCTATAGCTCACTAATCAGCCGGCGCTACTCTCTTCCATTCGACATAACCTCCTTCATAAAGTTACTCCAGTCAAACTACCTCCAAAATGTCGATCTGGTTTTGCATCAATGTTAAACTCGCTCACTTCCTATTCGGTCTGTTTAGATAATGATAAATCTACTATCACGCTACATTTCCGTGGGCATCGTGAACACAGCATTACACTGGGCTGTTTTTAGCTTCATGGTGTACATCATGAAATATGACCAAGCTGTGAGCAACGTGTTAGCGTTTTTGATAGCCGTGACATTTTCATTTTTTGCTAACGCAAAATTTACATTTAGTGCAAAAGCCACCAGCCGGAGATATGTGCTATTTGTTGGTTTTATGGGGTTACTGAGCTTTATCTCTGGTCAGGTATCTGATCACTACCACATACCCCCTCTCATAACGTTGATAGAGTTCTCCTCTATCAGCCTGGTATGTGGCTTCTTATACTCCAGGTTCATTGTTTTTAGGGATCCGAAATGAAAATTTCTCTTATTGTGCCAGTCTTCAATGAAGAAGATACAATACCCATTTTTTATAAGGCAGTGCGAGAACTTGAGGCGCTAAATAAGTATGATATTGAAATTGTGTTTATCAATGATGGAAGCAAAGACGCAACCGAATCAATCATCAATGCCCTTGCTGTATCTGATAGCCTCGTAGTTCCTGTTTCATTCACCCGTAATTTTGGAAAAGAGCCAGCCATATGTGCAGGACTTGACTATTCTTCTGGTGAAGCAGTCATTCCGATCGATGTTGACCTACAGGATCCAATTGAAGTAATTCCGGTCATGATAGAGAAATGGCTTTCGGGTGCAGATATTGTGCTGGCAAAGCGTTCCGACCGTTCTACAGATGGAAAACTAAAGCAAAAAACCGCTGAATGGTTTTATAAGTTGCACAACAAAATAAGCGTTCCCAAAATCGAAGAGAATGTTGGCGACTTTAGACTCATGTCCCGTGATGTAGTAGAAAACATCAAGCTCATGCCAGAGCGTAACCTGTTTATGAAAGGTGTCCTAAGTTGGGTCGGTGGCTGTACTGATGTTATTGAGTATACTCGAGCAAGACGTATTGCAGGTAACTCTAAATTTAACGGTTGGAAATTGTGGAATCTTGCGCTGGAAGGTATTACTAGTTTTTCGACGTTTCCACTCCGTATATGGACTTACATTGGTTTCTTTGTCGCCGCTTTATCCTTCTTATACGGAGCGTGGATGATTGTAGACAAAATATTTTGGGGAAACCCGGTAGCAGGATATCCATCTATTATTGTTTCAATTCTATTCCTTGGCGGTGTTCAGTTAATTGGAATCGGTGTGCTCGGCGAGTACATAGGTAGAATATATATCGAAACTAAGCAACGACCACGCTACATAGTAAAAAAATGATATGGAATTTAAAATGTTTTCTAAAATTGATAAAAAGGCATTATTCATATACTCAGGGTTGGCCCTGTTATTCATTTACCCTTTAATTCAAGCGGGGATACATTACAGGGATGACTTAGATAGATCTATAACTGGCTACTATGGCTGGCGCGGTTTAGGTCGCCCTTTTGCAGATGTTTTGACAAGGTTCTTTTCTGCAAGCGGTCACTATAACCTTGATCTATTCCCGTATACAATGATCGCATCCTGTATCTTTTTAGGGGCATCTTCACTAGCACTTAGTAAACACCTAATGAAATCAGATGTACCTAATGCTAGCATGGTTGCCGCACTTTTAATTTTCAACCCTTTTATACTGCAGAATATAGCTTACAGATACGATAGCCTTGGAATGTCCATTGCATTTTTCCTTGCAGTAATGGCATATACTTATAAAAATAAAAACCTGAATTTAGAAATTGTAGTAAAACTATTAGCAGGAGTAGCATCCTTAGCTTTATATCAACCGTGTGCTAATATTTTTATTGGTTTACTTGCGATTGATGTAATAATCATCGCAATAAAAGAACATACAAAAATCAAAGAGTCAGCATTATTTATAATCAAGAAAACAATTTTATTTGTATCTTTTTATCTTATCTACATGCTTTTCTTTTCCCCAAAACATAACTCTCGCTCAGAGTTAATACATTTAGATAAAGAGGGAATAGAACATCTAACAGGGACATTGGTTTCATTAAAAGCATTGTTTCTTTCTTATTTCAATCATCCGGTTTACATTTACTTCGCAATCCCGATATTAATTAGCTGTGTGTTTATGCTCATAACTTACCGCACACACGCAAAAAATATCATATCATTTGTTCTTTATGGAACTCTATCTTTTCTAATATTCATCATCTCGCTTATGGGGCCAACAGTATTACTTCAGGATGCACCAGTCCTTCCCCGTACACTAGTTTCTTTTTCTGTCATACTGGTAATAATTGCTATACCAGTTATGCATTTCACCCCACGCATTAAATATGTCGCACTGCTTCCAGTTATTGCTTCACTTGCTTTTAGCGCTCAACTTGGTAACGCTATGAAAGCACAACAAGAATATGACGATTTTGTTTTCAACATGATTGCACAAGACATTGCCAATCATAAAAAAATCACCTCGATTAGAACTGTAGGTCGATTAAATGCAAATGAAAGAGCAAAGTTATTAATCGACAACAAACCATTGATAGGTTATTTCGTTTCTCCAGCAACTGAGTTTTTAGCCTCCTTTCAGTTGTTCAACAAAGGCTTGCCACAAACACGGCATGGCTATGGTGATGAGCAAGAAAACAAAAACCAGCTTATTGAAATGGTTAATAAAGGAATCAAACCAGTAACATCTAATCAATATTACTCATTATTCATTTCGGATAACGCTGCCATAGTATTTTTAGGAACATACAACAATTAACTATTACAAGCCCTCACACCGATGTTTGAGGGCTTTTCTTTAGGTTAAGACAGGATTATGACGACTGCCCAACATACGGTGCAGAGGTCAAGTTAAGACGACGTAACGCACCACGCTTAGCCCGTAGCGCCGTCAACTTTACCAGTTCATCGTCTGAAATATCACCGTCGTCCTGTGCCTCTGCTAACGTGGTAATGCGGCTGGAAAGCTCTGTCATTTCCTCCTCACGCATACGCATTGCAATTGCTGATTGCCGTACCGGACACGGAGTAATTTTCCCGTTTTCGTACTGCCATATCCCATCACGAAAGCGTTCAGAGAAATCAGCAGGAACATCTTGTACATCTACTTCAGCAACCGAAAGACCTATTGGGTTTTGTAACGTGGACTGACCCCACGCCCGTAGA
>NZ_SZWV01000005.1:61045-93863 GCF_005280945.1 Citrobacter sp. wls718 | reverse complement strand
GGAGATTCAGGGGGCCAGTCTAGGTACGGCTATCACTCTGGATCAAGAAGTTGATCTGTCTATCTCCGCCAACTCTCACGTAGCGGGTATTACCCTGACTCAGGGTTATGAGTGGCAGGACATTGACGATAACACCGTCAGCACCGGCGTAAACAGCAGCGAAGTGTTTAACAACACCATCGCGGTTACCGATTCCACCCTGACCTCGGGTTCATGGTCTGATGAAGGAACATCCGGCTGGTTTGGCAACACCAGCAATGCGAGCGACTACAATGGTAACGGTTGGAACGCTAATGATGTAGCATTAGCGGTTATTGCAAATCCAAATGCAGATAACGCGATGCAGACCACTGCCACGTTTAATAATTCTACGCTGATGGGTGACGTGCTGTTCTCTAGCAACTTTGATGAGAACTTCTTCCCGAACGGCGCAGATACTTACCGTGATACTGATGCCGACCTGGATACCAACGGTTGGGATGGTACTGACCGTCTGGATCTGACCCTGAACAACGGCAGCAAGTGGGTTGGTGCGGCAATGTCCGTACACCAGGTGGATTCCGATGGTGATGGTGTTTATGACAGCTACTCTGCGGGCACTGAAGCTACCGCTACGCTGATCGACATCGCTGCTAATAGCCTGTGGCCTGATTCGACCTATGGTATTGACAGTGATAACAGTGCTTATGGTGAAGATGGTCATGTGGTGGGCAATTCTGTTTATCAGAGCGGTCTGTTCAATGTGACGCTGAACGGTGCCTCACAGTGGGATACCACTAAAACGTCTCTGATTGATACCTTAAGTATCAACAGCGGTTCCGTGGTTAATGTTGGCGATTCAACTCTGATTTCCGACACCATCTCCCTGACCGGTGCTTCTGCACTGAACATCAATGAAGATGGTCATGTTGCGACGGATACGTTGTCTATCGACAACAGTACTGTAACGATTGCTGATGATGTTGCTGCTGGCTGGAGTGTAGGTAGTGCTGCGCTGTATGCCAATACCATTAACGTTACCAACAACGGTGTTCTGGATGTCGGCAACAGCACGGGCGATGCACTGCAAGTTGATACACTGAACCTGACCAGTTACACCGACGCTTACAACAATGTCAATGCCGGTGTTTTCGATATCAACAGCACCAACTATGTGCTGAATGCTGATCTGACCAACGATCGCACCAACGATACGACCCAGTCTAACTACGGTTACGGCGTGATCGCGATGAACTCTGATGGTCATCTGACTATCAACGGTAATGGCGATTCTGACACTTCAGGCGATCAGTCTGAAGTTGATAACGACGGTGACCACGTCGCAGCGGCAACCGGTAACTATAAAGTTCGCATCGATAACGCCACTGGTGCAGGCTCTGTTGCTGATTACAAAGGTAACGAGCTGATCTACGTTAACGACACGAACAGCAACGCGACCTTCTCTGCGGCTAACAAAGCTGACCTGGGTGCTTACACTTATCAGGCGCAGCAGCAGGGTAACACCGTTGTTCTGCAGCAGATGGAACTGACAGACTACGCGAACATGGCGTTGAGCATCCCGTCTGCTAACACCAATATCTGGAACCTGCAGCAGGATACTGTCGGTACACGTCTGACCAATGCACGTCACGGTCTGGCGGATAACGGTGGCGCGTGGGTGAGCTACTTCGGCGGCAGCTTCAACGGCGACAACGGCACCATTAACTACGATCAGGACGTTAACGGCATCATGGTCGGCCTTGATACCAAAGTTGACGGTAACAATGCACAGTGGATTGTCGGTGCCGCAGCGGGCTTTGCGAAAGGTGACGTAAGCGATAACAGCGGACAGGTGGATCAGGATAGCCAGACTGCCTATATCTACTCTTCTGCTCGCTTCGCAAACAACCTCTTTATTGATGGTTCTTTGAACTACTCTCATTTCAACAACGATCTGTCTGCTAACATGAGCAACGGTCAGTACGTTGATGGTAGCAGTGCTTCTGATGCCTGGGGCTTCGGTCTGAAACTGGGCTATGACCTGAAACTGGGTGACGCAGGTTACGTGACGCCTTACGGTAGCGTATCCGGTCTGTTCCAGTCTGGTGATGACTATAAGCTGAGCAACGACATGAAAGTTGACGGTCAGTCTTATGACAGCATGCGTTATGAACTGGGTGTTGATGCCGGTTATACCTTCGCTTACAGCGATGACCAGGCGCTGACTCCGTACTTCAAACTGGCGTACGTTTATGACGATGCGGGTAACGATGCTAACGTCAACGGTGATTCCATCGACAATGGTACAGAAGGTTCTGCGGTACGTGTTGGACTGGGTACTCAGTTCAGCTTTACCAAAAACTTCAGCGCATATACCGATGCCAGCTACCTCGGCGGTGGTGATGTCGATCAAGACTGGTCTGCGAATGCAGGCGTTAAATATACCTGGTAAGAATTCCTATTAGAGGACTCGGTATTTTAATCCCAATAAGCCCGTCAAGGATTTGACGGGCTTTTATGCAAGGAATGCGTAAATGTTATCTGTAGATAAGCCTTTTCTGGAATTTGGTAAGCTGGATAAATGTTTGTCGAAATATGGCGAGCGTTTTGAATATGAAAATGAAAAACAAATAATATATTCCAGTGATGTAAATAAAAACGACACTTTTGTTGTTTTAAAGGGGGTTGTCTCGCTGAGGCGAGGAGAAACCATACTGGTTGGCATTACACAGGCACCGTTTATTATGGGACTTGCTGATGGTGTGATGAAAACAGATATTCAATATAGATTAATAACAGAAGGTTACTGTACGGGTTATTATCTGCCCGCGTCCCAAACGATTAATATCATTGAACAATGCCAGCTATGGCGCGAGGCCTTTAGTTGGTTAGCATGGCAGCACTGCATGCTTGAATTACGCGACCTGCAATTAATTGGCAATAACTCCTACGATCAAATCCGCGCCACGCTGATATCCATGATGAAATGGGATGAGTTACTGCGCTCTCGCGTTGGTGTTATGAACTATATCCACCAACGAACACGTATTTCACGCTCTGTCGTCGCAGAAATTCTCGCGGCACTGCGTAAAGGCGGCTACATTGAAATGAATAAAGGCAAACTGGTGAATATTAACCGTTTGCCTTTTGAGTACTAAATCAGGATGCGGGGATAACCTGGGGTTTGTTTCCGCTCAACTCACTCACCAGATCGTTGATACCATCGCTCATATTGGTAAATCGGGTCAGCGGAGAACGGGTAACCACAATAAAGGCCCCTACGTTTTTCTGCGGGATCATCGCCATATAGGTAATGAATCCACCACCCCCACCGGTTTTTTGAATAATCCCCGGGCGGCCATTTTTCGGTGCCATATAGACCCAGCCCAGGCCCAGCGCATCGGCTTTGCCTGGCACGTCCATGCCAATTACTTTGGTTAACTGTGTACGCTGATAAATCAGCGTCTGCATCCGGTCAGCCTGCTGGCTGCGCTGATAAAAGTCTGAAGAGAGATACTGCTGCATCCAGCGCATCATATCGCCAGGCGTCGAATAGACGCCGCCGCTGCCCATAGCCGCCAGCGTATTGTTACACGGGCTGGCCCCTTTTTCGGCGACCATCAGGCGCTTGCACTGATCGGGTGAAGGCGTAAACGTGGTGTCTTTCATCCCGAGCGGTCGGGTAATTTTCTCTTCAAACAGCTGTTGATAAGGCTTACCGGACGCGGCTGCCAGCGCATCGGCCAGTAGATCGAACGCCAGATTCGAGTAGGAGGCCTGCGATCCGGGAGCAGCTTTCAGCGTGGCGGTAGAGAGGTAACTCCAGCGCTGTTCGCGCGTTGGCCAGACAAATACCGGGCGTTTTGCCGCACCGCCTGGCTGCTCGCGGGGTAGGGCGCTGGTATGAGTCGCCAGATTCACCAGCGTGATCGGCGTTCCCTGCCAGGTCGGGACTCGTGCACCGGGCGGTGCATATTTACTCAATGGATCGTTCAGTTTTACCGTGCCCTGATCGAGTAATTTGACCAGCATTTCACTGGTCATCAATTTGGTAATTGAGGCGATGCGGATCACCGAATCCAGCTGCGGATGAACATTATTGCCAGGGCGTGTTTCGCCAAAACTGCGAAATACGCGCTGATTACCGTCAATGACCACGAGCGCCATTCCCGTCGCCCCGCTGCCGTAGAAGATATGATCGGCGTAACGATCGACGATATCAGAGGCGAAGACCGGATCGGTGATAGGCTGTGCCGCCTGGACAGATGTCAATGACGCCGCACACAGCGCGGCAGAAAAAAGCAGACTACGTTTCAACGGTGGTGTCCATGGGTTAGGGGTAGTAAAAAAGGATGACGTGCGTATGCGTATTTATACTACTCATCGGCATATTGCAAAGTGCTATTACGCCAATCATAGTGTGAAAAACGTAACGATGAGTAAACGTTACGTTTTCCCCCCGGAGTGGATGTTCGCTTTTGTGATCTCACGCTGCGATAATCTGAATATGCCGGAACGCTGTCAGGTATGAAAACCATAGAAACAATTCTTCAGGGCCGGTAGCGAACTAAGCGCGTCGGTTCTGGTCACAATTGTCGGTTTCAGCATGTGTTTATTGGGCGTTAGCCGTCTTGCCATCGTTTGCACGCTGGCAAATGCACAGCAGTCGTCATAACGATAAGAAGTTAGCAGGAGAGCACTATGTTTACGTCTTTTTTCCCAAAGCCGGGACCGTTCTTTATTTCGGCATTTATTTGGGCACTGGTCGCCGTTGTATTCTGGCAGGCAGGTGGGGGAGCCTGGGTTGCACATATCACCGGCGCATCGGGTGATGTGCCTATAAGCGCCGCCCGGTTCTGGTCGCTGGATTATCTGATTTTTTATGCATATTACCTTCTCTGCGTCGGCCTGTTCGCCGCGTTCTGGTTTATCTACTGTCCACACCGTTGGCAGTATTGGTCCATATTGGGCACGTCGCTGATTATCTTTGTGACCTGGTTTCTGGTTGAAGTCGGGGTTGCCGTCAACGCCTGGTATGCGCCGTTCTATGACCTGATTCAAACCGCACTGAGCGCTCCTCATAAGGTGAAGATTGAACAGTTCTATCATGAAGTGGGGATCTTCCTTGGCATCGCGCTGATTGCCGTGGTAATTGGGGTGATGAACAATTTCTTCGTCAGCCATTACGTGTTCCGCTGGCGTACCGCGATGAACGAACATTATATGGCGCACTGGCAGCATCTGCGTCATATCGAAGGCGCCGCGCAGCGTGTGCAGGAAGATACCATGCGCTTCGCCTCTACGCTGGAAGATATGGGCGTCAGTTTTATCAATGCGATTATGACGCTGATTGCCTTCTTACCGGTGCTGGTCACGCTGTCTGCGCATGTCCCTGATCTGCCGATTGTTGGCCATGTTCCCTATGGTCTGGTGATTGCTGCCATTGTCTGGTCGTTGATGGGCACCGGCTTGCTGGCGGTGGTGGGGATCAAACTCCCGGGTCTGGAGTTTAAAAACCAGCGCGTGGAAGCTGCTTACCGTAAAGAACTGGTCTACGGCGAAGATGATGCTAATCGCGCAACGCCGCCGACCGTGCGCGAGCTGTTTCACGCGGTGCGTCAGAACTATTTCCGCCTCTATTTTCACTATATGTACTTTAATATCGCCCGTATTCTTTACCTGCAGGTGGATAACGTTTTCGGTTTGTTCCTGCTGTTTCCGTCAATTGTTGCCGGTACGATTACGCTCGGTCTGATGACGCAAATCACCAACGTGTTTGGTCAGGTGCGCGGATCGTTCCAGTATCTGATTAACTCCTGGACGACGTTAGTGGAATTAATGTCTATCTATAAGCGTCTGCGCAGCTTCGAACGTGAGCTGGATGGTCAGGATATTCAGGCCGTAACCCATACGCTTAGCTAACAAAAGGAGATGTTATGTCGACGGTTTCCCGTCTTTACCCCTGGTCTTGTCTGGCGGCGTTGGTGCTGGTGGGATGCAGTAGCCAGTCTTCGCAGCCGTTAAAAAAAGGGGAGAAAGCCGTCGATGTGGCGAGCGTGGTCCGTCAGAAGATGCCGGCCAGCGTGAAGGACAGAGACGCCTGGGCGCAGGATCTGGCCAGGACGTTTGAAAGCCAGAAGCTGGCACCGACGGTTGAGAATGTCTGTTCGGTGCTGGCGGTAGCGCAGCAGGAGTCTAACTATCAGGCGGACCCGGCGGTACCGGGCTTAAATAAAATAGCCTGGAAAGAGATCGACCGCCGCGCTGAGCGCATGCATATTCCGCTGTTTGTGGTGCACACCGCGCTGAAGATTAACTCGCCGACCGGCAAAACCTACAGCGAGCGTCTGGATTCGGTAAAAACGGAAAAGCAGCTTAGCGCTATTTTTGATGATTTTATCAATATGGTGCCGATGGGGCAGACGCTATTCGGTTCGCTTAATCCGGTGCATACAGGCGGTCCGATGCAGGTCAGCATCGCGTTTGCTGAACAACACGCTTCAGGCTATCCGTGGAAAATGGCGGGGACGGTACGTCAGGAAGTCTTCACCCGTCGTGGTGGGCTGTGGTTCGGGACCTATCATTTGCTGAATTACCCGGCGAACTATAGCGCGCCTATCTTCCGTTTCGCTGATTTTAATGCGGGCTGGTACGCCAGTCGTAATGCGGCTTTCCAGAACGCGGTGACTAAGGCCAGCGGCGTGAAACTGGCGTTGGACGGTGATTTGATTCGCTATGACAGCAACGATCCAGGCAAAACAGAGCTGGCGGTACGTAAGCTGGCCGGGAAGCTGGACATGAGCGAGAGTGATATCCATCGGCAGTTGCAAAAAGGTGACAGCCTCGCGTTTGAAGAGACCGCGTTGTACAAGAACGTGTATAAGCTAGCGGAAGCGAAAACGGGCAAAACCTTACCCCGCGAAATGCTGCCGGGTATTCAGCTCGAAAGTCCAAAGATTACCCGTAATCTGACCACCGCGTGGTTTGCGAAACGGGTGGATGAGCGACGGGCAAAATGTATGGGTCAGTCATCTTTGTGATGGCGTTGGCGCCAGTGCAACACGGCTGCGATGGTGCCAAGAATCAGACCGCCGACCAGGAAGGGAATCAAACCAAAAATTGTTCCTACGCCCAACCCGATCTCGATGTGCGGGCGTCCGCTCTCCTGCATTTGCAGTTGCATTAGCTGTTCATAAATACCGGGTGCGTGAGCCAGTAGGGTTAATACCTGCGCCCCGACCCAAAAGCAAAACAGCACAAAGACGGCATAGACAATGTTGCCGGTCAGCGAGGAGGGATCCCGATGCTTGCCCTTAAACGGGAATTTTGAGAGCGTAAAATCAGCCATAAAGACCTCCAGCAACAACCTGCTTTTCTTGACGTAATGCCAGTAACTGACAGTGAGTCTGACAGGTGATCGGGATTGTCAATATCAGAATGATGGTAATTTCAGCCAGGGATTATTCCTGGATTTCGTTTTTTTGCCTGTTGTCACAAATATGTAACCTTAAGTGAAATTAGATTACATCTAAGAAATTCTGCCTACGCCACAGACCGCCAGAGAGAAATGTGCGAGGATGCGTCTTTATAACGTTGTGATCCCCGGAGCTGTTATGAACCTGCCTGTAAAACTTCGCCGCGACTGGCACTACTACGCGTTTGCTATTGGGCTTATCTTTATTCTCAACGGGGTGGTGGGATTACTGGGATTTGAAGCGAAGGGGTGGCAAACCTATGCGGTGGGGCTGGTTACCTGGGTGATTAGCTTTTGGCTTGCCGGATTGATTATCCGCCGCCGCGCGGAAGATGACGAAACGCAGGATGCCCAATAGCTATCGGGCACCCTGGCGGGGTTTACATACTGGTTTTCAGCGCGCTGTTTGCCGCGTGACGCTCCAGCGCCAGTTCGATCAGACGGGTGATCAAATCGGTATAACCTAAGCCGCTCGCCTGCCACAGTTTTGGATACATACTGATATTGGTGAAGCCCGGTAGCGTGTTGATCTCGTTGATCACCACGTCATTTTCCGCGGTTAAGAACACATCTACGCGTGCCATGCCAGCGCAACCCAGCGTCTGGTAAGCCTGAATCGCTATCTCGCGGATCTTGTCGTTAATCTCCGGCGCAATGGCCGCCGGGACCACGACTTTGGCACCGTTATCGTCAATGTACTTGGTGTCATAGGCGTAAAAATCGCTGTTCAGAACGATCTCGCCACAGGTGCTGGCCTGCGGATGATCGTTCCCCAGCACCGCGCATTCGATCTCACGACCAACGACCCCTTGTTCCACCACCACTTTATGGTCGAACTCAAATGCCAGCGCCACGGCCTGGTTATATTGAGCTTCGTTGGTGACTTTGCTGACCCCAACGGACGAGCCCTGATTAGCCGGCTTGACGAACAGCGGCAGGCCCAGGCGCGATTCAACCTCTGCGAAGCTGATGCTATTACGATTAGCGCGGGTGAGCGTAATAAAGGGGGCAATGTTTAATCCGGCGTCGCGCAGCAGACGTTTAGTCACGTCTTTATCCATGCATGCCGCTGAGCCCAGCACGTCGGAACCGACGAATGGGAGATTTGCCACGCGCAGCATACCTTGCAGGGAACCATCTTCGCCCAACGTACCGTGCACAATCGGGAAAATAACATCGACGGTCTGCAGCGGCTGACCATTGTGCGCATCAATCAACTGGTGTTCTTGCTTTCCCGGTACCTGCGCCAGGCTGGTTGCCGAAGGACGCAGCGCAATACGCGCCGGGTCGTTGGCATTAAGTAGATAGTTGCTGGCATCGCTGACGTGCCATTGCCCTTCTTTATCAATACCTAACAGCACAACATCAAAGCGAGTCTTGTCGATGGCATCGACAATATTTTTTGCCGATTGCAATGACACTTCATGTTCTGCTGATTTACCACCAAATACGATTCCTACCCGCAACTTTGCCATCTTAAAAACCCATTCCATGAATGCAAAGCACATACATTACCACGACAAAACGCAGGATTCCTCGGCTTCTGGCAGAATGTTTTCGTGCGTCGCCAGGGAAAGGAAACTCACAAATCTGCGCTGGAGCCTCAAAGCATATTCCCCTGCAATAAATAGGGGTTATGTGTGATGAATATCACAAATATGATGAGCGGGGAGATAAAATACTAAACTGTGAGGTATCGCACCTCTGGGCCCTTGTCCGGACACGTAATTTGTTAAGCTGCTCGCAGTTTTCAGCTACTTATCGTTATGAGTCCCTATGGAATCCTGGAGAGTTAACCTTATTTCCGTTTGGTTCGGGTGCTTTTTTACCGGGCTGGCGATCAGCCAAATCCTGCCTTTTTTACCGCTCTATGTTTCCCAGCTTGGGGTGACCTCGCATGAAGCGCTGTCGATGTGGTCCGGGTTAACGTTTAGCGTCACCTTTCTGATTTCCGCCATTGTTTCGCCGATGTGGGGCAGTTTAGCCGATCGTAAAGGGCGTAAGCTGATGCTGCTGCGCGCCTCGTTGGGGATGGCGATTGCGATTTTATTGCAGGCCTTTGCCACTAATGTCTGGCAGCTTTTCCTGCTGCGTGGTGTGATGGGATTAACGTCGGGATACATCCCTAATGCGATGGCGTTAGTGGCGTCGCAGGTTCCGCGTGAACGCAGCGGTTGGGCGCTAAGTACGCTCTCTACGGCACAGATTAGCGGGGTGATTGGTGGGCCGCTGATGGGCGGTTTTATTGCCGACCACGTGGGCTTGCGCGCGGTATTTTGTATTACCGCCGGGCTGCTGGTGGTCAGTTTCATGGTCACGTTATTCTTCATTAAAGAGGGTGTGCGCCCAACGATTAAAAAAAGTGAACGCTTAAGCGGCAAGGCTGTGTTCGCCTCGTTGCCTTATCCGGCGCTGGTGATCAGCCTGTTTTTTACTACCCTGGTTATCCAGTTGTGCAACGGATCAATCGGTCCCATTCTGGCACTGTTTATTAAATCGATGGTGCCAGACAGCGGCAATATTGCCTTTCTCAGCGGGCTGATTGCCTCGGTGCCTGGTATATCGGCGCTGATTTCAGCCCCCCGGCTGGGCAAATTAGGCGATCGGGTGGGAACTGAACGGATCCTCATGGCGACGCTTATCTTTGCCGTGGTGCTGTTTTTCGCCATGTCCTGGGTCACAACGCCGTTGCAGTTGGGGGTATTGCGTTTCCTGCTAGGCTTTGCCGATGGCGCAATGCTTCCTGCCGTGCAAACGCTACTGGTGAAATACTCCAGCGACCAGGTAACTGGGCGTATTTTTGGCTATAACCAGTCGTTTATGTATCTGGGCAACGTCGCCGGACCGTTAATGGGAGCCACCGTGTCGGCCATGGCGGGTTTTCGCTGGGTGTTTATCGCGACCGCGAGCATTGTGCTGATCAACATTTGGCAACTGGCTGTCGCGTTACGACGTCGGCGTCGCACGCGCTGAATGGCGAATAAACCCCGTTGGCTGTCAGCGGGGTTTATCCATAAGTTTGTATTATATTATTGGGTGATTATTAAGCTTCTCACCCTTTTATATTGAATAATTCTGTCGTAATTCCCAATTCATCTTATTTTGCGGTGTGATTGTTTTCGCAAAACGTTTTATTTCTGCTAAAAATACAACTTTCATCCCCTAGGCAGTTGGGAGCCATAATGCTACCGTGACCCATATTTTGTTAAGGGAATACACAAATGAAAAATCTCGTCACTGAGTTGTTACTTAAGCTCGCCCAAAAAGAAGAAGAGTCACAGGACCTCGCCGCGCAGGTAGAAACCTTAGAGCGCGTTATCATGGAAATGCTGCATACGATGGCGACGCATGAGCAGCAAACACTGATTCGTCATATTGAGGGCGCGCTGGCAGGCGTAAGCCGCATGCCAGCCTGTTTAACAACCTTGCATGACGTCGGCGAGAGGGTACCCAAAGCGTATTGAGGTTTGCGTAGCGCCTCACGACGTTGAATCATCATAAAAGTGTCACATCAAATACTTATAGTCGCTTTGTTTTAATTTTACCGTATTTATACATGGAGAAAATAAAGTGAAACAAAGCGCACTCGCTATTGCCCTGTTACCTTTGCTGTTTACCCCGGTTATTTATGCAGAATCATCTGCTGTGCCGGTTATGGATAATCGCGCCGCTCAGGGGGATATCACCACGCCGGGTGGCGCTCGCCGATTAGCCGGCGATCAAACGGCCGCTCTGCGTGATTCACTGATTAATAAACCGGCTAAAAATATTATTTTGCTGATCGGCGATGGTATGGGTGACTCAGAAATTACTGCAGCGCGAAATTATGCCGAAGGCGCGGGCGGCTTTTTTAAAGGGATTGATGCGCTACCCCTGACTGGACAATACACCCACTATTCGCTGGATAAGAAAACGGGTAAACCCGATTACGTGACAGATTCAGCGGCTTCGGCAACGGCGTGGACCACCGGGGTTAAATCCTATAATGGTGCGCTGGGCGTTGATATCCATGAAAAAGATCACGCCACGATTCTGGAAATGGCAAAAGCCGCAGGTCTGGCTACCGGCAACGTTTCTACTGCTGAATTACAGGATGCCACTCCGGCTGCGCTGGTTGCGCATGTGACGTCACGTAAATGCTACGGTCCGAGCGTGACCCGTGAAAAATGCCCGACTAATGCGCTGGAAAACGGCGGTAAAGGGTCAATCACTGAACAATTGTTGAATGCCCGTGCCGACGTCACGCTGGGGGGCGGGGCAAAAACGTTTGCTGAAACCGCTGCTGCGGGTGAATGGCAGGGCAAGACGCTGCGTGAGCAGGCGCAGATGCGCGGCTATCAGTTGGTGAGCGACGCCGCATCGCTTGCGGCAATCACTGACACCAGTCAGGATAAACCGCTGCTGGGGTTGTTCTCTGAAGGTAATATGCCGGTTCGTTGGGAAGGACCAAAAGCCTCGTATCATGGCAACATTGATAAGCCGGCTGTGACCTGTACGCCAAATGCCAAACGCAACGACACGGTGCCGACGTTGGCACAGATGACGGATAAAGCGATTGAGCTGTTAAGCAAAAATGAAAAAGGCTTCTTCCTGCAGGTGGAAGGCGCGTCAATCGATAAACAGGATCATGCTGCTAACCCGTGCGGGCAGATTGGCGAAACGGTCGATCTGGACGAAGCCGTACAGCGCGCGCTGGCCTTTGCGAAGAAAGACGGTAATACGCTGGTGGTGGTAACCGCCGATCACGCGCATGCCAGCCAGATAGTGGCGCCAGATACCAAAGCGCCGGGCCTGACTCAGGCGCTGAACACCAAAGATGGCGCGGTGATGGTCATCAGCTACGGCAACTCTGAAGAAGAATCTCAGGAGCATACGGGCAGCCAATTGCGTATTGCTGCCTATGGGCCGCATGCGGCGAATGTGGTTGGCCTGACCGACCAGACCGATTTGTTCTACACCATGAAATCGGCCTTAGGGCTGAAATAAGTACACGCCCGGCGGCATTACTTTTGCTGTCGGGTGGTTTTTTTATCGTTAGCAGCCAGACTTATCTGTGTCTCGTCGTTCAGAAAAGGAAGGTGCTATGAAAATATCATTAGTCATGACGTTGCTTTTTGGTCTGCTTTTTTTAGCGACTGTTGGCGCCGCCGAGAAAACGCTAACCCCGCAACAACAACGAATGACCACCTGTAACCAGCAGGCCACAGCGCAGACCTTAAAAGGGGATGCGCGTAAGAGCTATATGAGTGATTGCCTGAAAAACAGTAAATCGGCCCCCGAGGAAAAAAGCCTGACGCCACAGCAACAGAAGATGCGTGAATGTAATGTTCAGGCAACGGAACAGTCGCTGAAAGGTGATGATCGCAATAAATTTATGAGTGCCTGCCTGAAAAAAGCAGCGTAATTGCGTAGTACATAAGGGTGAGCAGCGAAATTCGCTCACCCGAAATATCATACTCCCGCGCACGTCCTCCTTTCTATAATTTGGGAAATTTGTTTCAGAATGTTCCTAAATACGATGAATGATGAAAGTTTCTATCAAAAAAAGGTCGTCCCAAATGAAGCGGTTTTATCGCTTCATCAAAATGACCATCAGCGCTCCGGACTGCGATTTGCCCGACGGATCAGGCTGCCGCGCGCGGTGGGACTGGGCGGGATGTTTTTCCCTATCGCGTCGGTCCTGGTGTCTCAGCCGATCACCGGAGGCTGGTGGCTTTTATTGGTAGGATGGGCTTTTGTCTGGCCGCATCTGGCATGGCAGTTGGCGGGCAAAGCAGATGACCCGATGCATAGCGAATTCACCAACTTAAAAGCCGATGCGATTCTGACCGGAATGTGGATAGGGCTGATGGGGGTAAACCTGCTACCGTCGACGGCCCTACTGATGATTATCTGTATCAACCTGATGGGCGCAGGGGGAATACGGTTATTCATTGCCGGTCTGGTGTTGACGATTGTCTCATGTCTGGTCACCCTGCAACTGACGGACATCCCCGTGGTGTTTAGCAGTACGCAACTGAGTGTGATGCTGTCGCTGCCGGTGTTGGTGTTGTATCCGCTGCTGTTTGCGTGGGTGAGCTATAAGACGGTCATCAAACTGGCTGAGCACAAACGTCGGTTGCAGGTGATGAGCACGCGAGATGGTATGACCGGTGTGTATAACCGACGTCATTGGGAGCTTTTGCTGCGCAATGAATTTGATAACTGCCGCCGTTATCAGCGCGACGCCACGTTACTGATTATCGATATCGACCACTTCAAAAGTATTAACGATACCTGGGGCCATGACGTTGGCGATGAGGCTATTGTCGCGCTAACGCGTCAGTTGCAGATGACGCTGCGCGGCAGCGATGTCATAGGGCGTTTTGGTGGCGATGAATTTGCTGTGATTATGTGCGGTACCCCGGCGAGCAGCGCCATCGCCGCCATGTCTCGCGTCCACGAACGACTCAGCCTATTGCGATTGTCCTGTGCTCCGCAGGTTGCTCTGCGTATCAGCGTCGGCGTCGCACCGCTGACTTCAGAAACGGAACACTATCGAGAATGGCTGAAATCGGCGGATATGGCGCTTTATAAAGCAAAGAATTCCGGACGTAACCGCACTGAAGCGGCGGCCTGACGTCCGGTTGCCCACTCAGGATTTGCTTAGTTTTTCCGACTGTTCCATGCACTTAACCATCGCTTCAATGACTGAAGAACGGAAACCACGGGCCTCCAGAACGCGCACGGCCTCAATGGTTGTTCCACCTGGTGAGCACACCATATCCTTCAGTTCTCCAGGATGTTTTCCTGTTTCGAGAACCATTTTTGCTGACCCCATCACCGCCTGTGCGGCGAATTTATACGCCTGCGCGCGGGGCATGCCGCCCTGGACGGCCGCATCAGCCATCGCTTCAATAAACATAAACACGTAGGCCGGCGCAGAACCGCTGACGCCGACGACCGGGTGAATCATCGATTCCGCAATCACTTCAGCTTCGCCAAAGCAGCGGAAAATATTTAATACGTCAGCCGTATCTTCCGGCGTCACCAGCGCGTTTGGCGTTACGGAGGTCATGCCCGCATTAACCAGCGACGGTGTGTTGGGCATCGCGCGGATAATTTTACGGTCATGACCCAGCGCGCGGGCAAGCTGATCGAGCGTGACGCCAGCGGCAATAGAGACGACCAGTGAATCTTTGTTCAGGCTGGAGGTGATTTCGCTCAGCACTTTAACCATGATGCCGGGCTTCACAGCACCAAAGACAATATCGGCAATTTGGGCGACTTCCTGTGCCGACTGCGCGGCGTTGATGCCGTACTGGTCGTGTAATGCGGCGACTTTATCAGGAGAGGGGGTATAGACCCAGATTTGTCCGGGGAGAACCTGACCGCTGGCGATCATGCCTCCAAGAATGGCTTTGCCCATATTGCCGCAGCCGATAAAACCAATTTTCTTGTCCATCTTGTCACTCCCTATGCGTGATATTCATTGTTTTATACCCGTCATACTTTTGAATTACTTAGGGTATACCTGGGAAAGTTAAGCTTAGCGCGGAATGGATATGTTCAGAAGGAGAAACAGCACTTTGCCGGAAAGTAAAAGCACGAGACAATGTGAGATTGCACAGGAACCAGGAGGTGTTATGACAATATGGGTGGATGCGGATGCTTGTCCGAATGTGATTAAAGATATTTTGTACCGGGCTTCAGAGCGTATGCAGATGCCGCTGATTTTGGTCGCCAACCAGAGTTTGCGCGTGCCGCCTTCGCGTTTTATCCGTACATTACGTGTTCCTGCCGGGTTTGATGTTGCCGATAACGAGATTGTGCGCCAGTGTAGCGCAGGCGATTTGGTGGTAACGGCGGATATACCGCTGGCTTCTGAAGTGATTGAAAAAGGGGCCGCGGCGCTGAATCCTCGTGGCGAACGCTATACCGAAGCCACCATCCGTGAACGTCTGATGATGCGTGATTTTATGGATACACTCCGTGCCAGTGGGATCCAGACCGGAGGCCCGGACACGCTTTCACCGCGCGACCGACAGCATTTTGCTGCTGAACTGGATAAGTGGTGGCTGGAAGTTCAGCGTAGAAAATAACGACTGTAATTTATTTTTTACACTTTCATCATTGTGAAATCTTGTTATAGTGAGAATTAATGGGCTTTTTAGTCTGTAGTGGAACTTATTCTTTACGTTTTTGTGATGTACTAGTTTGATGGTATGATTATAACTTTAACAGCATCAGATCCCGCTTGTGGGCGGCTCTCTGGGGAATTTCTTCGATGACGCAACCTCTTTTTCTTGTTGGCCCGCGGGGCTGTGGTAAGACGACAACCGGTATGGCGCTGGCGAAAGCTATCGACTTCCAGTTTGTTGATACCGATCGCTGGTTGCAATCACATGTGCAAATGACCGTTGCCGAAATCGTTGAAAGAGAGGGGTGGGAAGGATTTCGCGCTCAGGAGACGACCGCTTTGCAGGCCGTGACCGGCCCCTCAACGGTTATTGCGACCGGTGGCGGCATTATTCTTACCGAATATAACCGTCACTACATGCGAAATAACGGCATGGTCATTTATTTAAGCGCGCCGGTCTCGGTACTGGTGAGTCGCCTGGAAGCCGCGCCTGAAGAAGGATTGCGCCCAACCTTAACCGGTAAACCGCTGACCGAAGAGGTGCAGGAAGTGCTTGAGCAACGCGACGAGCTGTATCGTCAAGCGGCGCACTTTATTGTTGATGCAACGCACGAACCCTCTCAGGTTGTGGCTGATATCCTGGCGATGATGTCCCAGGCTGCGCCGCGGTTGCAGGGTGGGGTCTATACTTAACGCTTATCCATTCAAAAGGAAGCGCTATGCCGACAAACCCCCCTTATCCACGTAAAGCGACGATTGTTACTGTTGAAAAAGGTACGCCAGGCCAGACGGTCACCTGGTATCAACTCCGCGCTGACCACCCGAAGCCGAATTCGTTGATTAGCGAACATCCGTCCGCGCAGGAAGCAATGGATGCCAAAAAACGCTATGAGGATCCGCAGAAAACCTGAGGTCGGACGCTGTCTGTGTCACATTTTTCGCACGTCTCTGGAGAGTGCGAAAAATGAAAAGTAAACGATAACAATAAATTATTAGAATGATTTGGAATCTTTACACAATGTATTGCTTATCCGCTGCTACGCTTTTGAACATTTGTAGCGCAGGTCAGTGCCCGGTATTTATCCGGGAATTCACAGCAAAGTAAGAAGACGGTGGAGCAACACATGAGTACGTCGTTGGCTATCCTCACGATTGGCGTTGTGCCGATGTGTGAGGTATTACCGCTCCTGACGGAATATATCGATGAGCAACACATTACCCACCATAGTTTGCTAGGGCAGATGCGGCGGGAAGAGGTGATGGCCGAGTACGCCATCTCGCCGGGCGACGATGTGTTATTAACGCTGCTCAGTGACCAACAGTTGGCGCACGTTTCGCGCCAGAAAGTGGAACGCGCGCTGCAAGGTATCGTTGAGGTGCTGGATAATCAGGGCTTTGACGTCATTTTATTGATGAGCACTGCGGTCATTACTCGTCTGACGATCCGAAACGGCATCCTGCTGGAGCCCTTACGTATTATTCCCCCTCTGGTGGCGTCGATTGTCGACGGGCATCAGGTTGGTGTGATTGTACCCGTCACTGAATTACTCGCCGCCCAGACGCAGAAATGGCAGGTGCTACAAACGCCGCCAGTCTATGCCGTGGCCAATCCCATTGATGGCACTGAACAACAACTGATTGATGCTGGAAAGCAACTTCTTGAACAAGGTGCCGACGTGATTATGCTCGACTGCCTGGGGTTTAATCAGCGTCATCGTGATGTACTGCAAAAATCACTCGACGTTCCGGTACTGTTGTCGAATGTGCTGATAGCCCGTCTGGCTTCGGAACTTCTGGCGTAATTTTGCGTGACAGAGGGAACGTCAGGCCCCTATATTGGTTGTTAACTTAATAACGAGATAGGGCCAGTGGTATGCTTCAAAGTAATGAATACTTTTCCGGCAAAGTAAAATCGATTGGTTTTACCAGCAGCAGTACTGGCCGCGCGAGCGTGGGTGTGATGGTGGAAGGCGAGTACACCTTTGGCACGGCGGCACCTGAAGAGATGACGGTGGTGAGCGGGGCATTGAATGTATTGCTGCCGGGCGAAACTGAGTGGAAAGTGTATGCTGCCGGGGAGACGTTTAACGTGCCTGGGCACAGTGAATTTCATCTGCAGGTCGCAGAGCCGACGTCCTATCTTTGCCGTTACCTGTAAGCGTAATATGCCGGATAAGCCGCTTGTGGCGTTATCCGGCAAGACGGGTGCGTTTAGCGCTGCGCTTCGCCGCCTAATCCTTCCACCAGGCTTTTAATCAACGCTGCCAGTTCACCGGTCATCAGGATGAAATCGGCATCAAAACGCTGACCGTAATCTTCTCTGTCGATATCTTCGTTCTGGTCGCGCAGCTCATCGCAGAACTTCAGACGCTTAATCGAGCCATCGTCACACATCAAAAACTGAATGCGCTGCTGCCAGTCGAGAGCCAGCTTGGTGACGACTTTTCCGGCTTCAATGTGCACGGCGATCTCATCACTCACCAGGTCCTGTTTCTTCGCCCGGATCACACCACCGTCTTCCAGCATGGCTTTCAGTTCGGCTTCATCAAGCAACTGGAATCCTTGCGCAGTCGTCCCGGAACGGACCCATTCGGTGAGCGTGAGCTCTATCGGGTTTTCCAGGGTCAGCGGGACTACTGGCAGTGAGCCCAGGCTTTTACGCAGCAGTGCCAGCGTATCTTCCGCTTTCTTGGCGCTCGCACAGTCGACGATGATCAAATCATTAACGGTGTCTATCCACATCATTGTCTGGCTAAAGCGGCTAAAGGCACGCGGCAGCAAGGAGTGCAACACTTCATCTTTCAGCGAGTCTTTCTCGGTCTTCTTGAGTTTGCGACCCTGCTCAGCTTCCAACTTGAAGATTTTGGCTTCCAGCGCCTGCTTGATCACCGGCGACGGCAGAATTTTTTCTTCTTTGCGGGCGCAGATAATAATTTGGCCATTGTTGGAATGCGTCAATGCGTCGCTGTGCGATCCCATAGGCGGAACCCAGCCCATTTTTGCCATATCCTGGCTACCACAAGGGGTAAACGTCATTGAGGCAAGCTGTTTTTCCATCTCTTCGGCGCGCAAAGAAACATCGCGGCTAAGACGGTAAACCATTAAATTTTTGAACCACAGCATGATAATTTCCACGGCCTTGTCGTTAAATTCAGCGGGCATAATAACGAATTGTCGGCGGGCGTGCATTGCCTAACACCATGCTCGCCTCTACTCTGTTGATATTCCCAAAAAATGAGGACCAGCGTGTGCGTATAGGAATCGATTTAGGTGGTACCAAAGCAGAAGTTATCGCGCTGAGTGATGCGGGGGAGCAACTTTTCCGCCATCGCCTGCCCACGCCGCGTGATGACTACCGGCAAACCATAGAAACTATTGCCGCACTGGTGGATATGGCGGAAAAAGCCACCGGACAGACCGGAACCGTTGGTATGGGGATCCCCGGATCGATTTCCCCTTACACGGGGGTGGTGAAGAATGCCAACTCAACCTGGCTCAATGGGCAGCCTTTTGACAAAGACTTAAGCGTGCGTCTGAACCGGGAGGTCCGTCTGGCTAACGATGCTAACTGCCTGGCGGTCTCTGAAGCGGTAGACGGCGCTGCGGCGGGCGCGCAAACGGTGTTCGCGGTGATTATCGGTACCGGCTGCGGCTCCGGGGTGGCGTTTAATGGTCGGGCGCATATCGGCGGCAACGGTACTGCGGGTGAGTGGGGGCATAATCCGCTGCCGTGGATGGACGAAGATGAATTGCGCTATCGGCAGGAAGTACCGTGTTACTGCGGGAAGCAAGGTTGTATTGAAACCTTCATCTCCGGGACCGGGTTCGCCACGGATTATCATCGCCTGAGCGGTAATAAACTGAAAGGTAGCGATATTATTCGGCTGGTGAGCGAAGGTGATGTGCTGGCGGAACAGGCGTTACGCCGCTATGAATTGCGCCTGGCAAAATCGTTGGCTCATGTGGTGAACATCCTTGACCCGGACGTCATCGTGCTGGGGGGCGGGATGAGTAATGTCGACAGGTTGTATCAGACCGTTCCGTCATTGATTAAACAGTTCGTCTTTGGCAGTGAGTGTGAAACGCCTTTACGCAAGGCGTTGCACGGTGATTCCAGCGGGGTTCGCGGTGCGGCCAGGCTGTGGCCGCAGGGGTAATTTTGCTATGCCGGATGGCGCTTATCCGGCATACAATTTACGCCTGTAGGGCGGTTCAGACGCCCATACAGCAGCAGCGATGACATGGCGGAAAACGACAGCAGGGCCGCTGGGAGGGTTACGTAGTTGTAGGCAAAACCCAGCGTCAGCATCATGCCGCCGCAGTATGCGCCAACCGCGCTACCGAGGTTAAAGGCCATTTGCCCACCGGCGGCACCCAGCAGTTCGCCGCCTTTCGCATTTTGCAGCAGCAAAATTTGTAGCGGGGCCGACAGCGCAAACAGACCCGCGCAGCAAATAAAGGCGAAGGTCAGCGACGCGGCTTTCATATCGCCGACGAAAAACAGCATCACCAGGGCCAGCACAATCACGAAGTCGGTCACCACCGCAATGCGCAGCGGCGTATAGCGGCCCGAAATCCGCCCACTCAGCAGATTGCCCAGCACCATGCCTAATCCAGCCAGCATCATGATGAAGGTCATCAGCGCTTCAGAAAAACCGGAGATATACATCATGTATGGCTTCACATAGCTAAACCAGGCGAACACGCCGGCGTTGCCAAACATCGTAGCGGAGAAAATAAGCCACGGTGCCGGGTTTTTCAGAAAGTGAAATTGCTCTCGCAGTTTGCCTTTTGCTTCGTCACTGATGTTGGGCACCCAGAAGGCAATCGACGCAATGACTGCAATGTTAAACACGGCGATCAGCAAAAAGGTGTAGCGCCAGCTAAATGCCTGACTCAGCCAGGTACCGACGGGAATGCCAATCAGGTTGGCGACGGTCATCCCACTGACCATGCCAGCGACGGCGGCGGTGACTTTCCCCGGGCGTGCGAGTTTAGTCAGAATAATGGCCCCGACGCCAAAGAATGCGCCGTGCGGAAAACCGGAAACCAGCCTGCCGACCGCCAGCATAAAATAGGATGAGGAGAGGGTGAAGATGGCGTTACCTATTACACACAACGTGACCAGAAACAGCAGAATATGTTTCAGCGAAAAGCGGTTGGAAAAGATCGCAATAATCGGCGCACCCAGCACCACGCCGAAGGCGTAAAACGAAATCATGTGGCCCGCTGCAGGAATGGAAATTCCTACATCTCGCGCCAGCTCGGTTAACACACCCATGATGCCAAACTCGGCCATGCCCAGCCCAAACGTCCCGAGGGCTAAAGAGAAAATCACTTTTTTCATACGACCTGCCAGCAATATCAGCGCAGATGTGCGCCACAGCGGCGAACGTTCGCCGCCAATAAGAGCATAGCTTGCGGATAAGTGAAATGAAATGCCATTTCATATCCGTCTCTGAGTATGCAATATTATGCTACATATTGTGCCGGATGGCGCTAACGCTTATCCGGCCTGTGAAGCCGCACCCGTCTGTCGACTACTCCACCGCAAACATCTTGTCGAGTTTGCTATAACCCAGCCCGTTGATTTTCTTCACCTTGATTTGCACCGGAATGCGTTCTTTCATGGCCTCGACGTGGCTTATAACGCCAATGGTTTTGCCGGTGGCATTTAGCGCATCCAGCGCGTCCAACGCGGTATCCAGCGTTTCGCTGTCCAGCGTGCCAAAACCTTCATCAAGGAACAGGGAGTCAATGCGCGTTTTGTGGCTGACCAGATCGGACAGTGCCAGGGCCAGGGCCAGACTTACCAGGAAGCTTTCACCGCCGGACAGCGTGCGGGTATCGCGAACGGCGTCGGCTTGCCAGGTATCAACCACTTCCAGCTCCAGCGCTTCGCTGGCTTTTCGCTGTAGCAGATAGCGACCGTGCAGGCGGGTCAGTTGATTGTTAGCCAACCACACCAGGTTATCCAGCGTCAGGCCTTGGGCAAACTTGCGGAATTTATCCCCTTCTTTCGAGCCAATTAGCGCATTCAGATAGCCCCAGTCTTCGACCTGGCTGGCCGCCTCTTTAATCTGCTGCATTAATGCCTGCTGACGCTGGCGGTTATCGCTGTCCTGCTTAAGCTGCTGGCGTAACTCCCCCTGTTGGGTGGTGTTCTCTCGAAGTTGTTGCGCCAGTTGTTGCAGCCGGGCTTGCAGGGTTTGTGCGTCGGCGTCCAGCCCCTCCGGGCGCAGCGCCTGATGCGTCTGCAGTTGTTGGCTGGCTTGCCCGGACAGCGCCGTTGCCTGCTGCGATTGATTTTCCAGCGTCTGTTTTAACTGCTCAAGGCGGCGGACGGTATCGTCATCCAGCAGCGCGGAGAGGAACGCCTCTTGATCGGCAAAGCAACTGGCCGCCAGGGCGGCGGTAAATTGCGCCTGCGACTGTTGCAAGCGTTCGCTTTCCAGCGTTTCCTGCTGTTGCTGTGCAGCAAGCTGGCTTTGCAGCGACACGCAGTCGTCGTGAATTTCGCGCCAGTTTTCAGGGATAACCGTTTCGGCTTCTGCGGTGTCCGTTGCCGGAAGCGTGTCGAGCAGCGGCTTCAGGGCGTGAATGCGTTCCTGAATCACGCCATGCTGCGTCTGTTTCTCCTGCCACTGCGCGAATTCGGTTTCGCGGGCGCTTAACCAGGCTGCCTCTGTGCCGTCTTCCGGTGCAGTCAGTGACAGCGCGGACAAGGCGCTTTCCAGCCCCTGATGCGTCGTCGCCAGCTGTTGTTGATACTGGCGTTCCTGTTGTTGCTGATCGTGTAACTGGTTTTCCAGCGTCAGGCGCTGGCTGAGCAGATAAAGCTGGCGCTCGTAGTGCTCCTGTTCGCCCATCCAGCCGGTAATATCCTCCTGAATATTCAGCGTAATATTCAGAGCGGTGCAAACGTCCTGCCACTCTTTAGTGAGTGCTTGCTCTTCCTGAGAGAGCGTCTGTATCTCTTCTGTCTCACGCTGGATTTGCTGTGTCAGGGCATTGACCTGCCCCAGAACCAGCAGACCTTCCTCTTTCAGTGCTGCGACTTCTTTGGCTAACTGGTCGCGACGTTGCTGGTTTGCACTCAGTTCCAGCGCCTGATACTCCGAGACCGCAGGATGTGCAGTAGAGCCGCATAACGGGCAGGGCTGTCCGGCCTGCAAAAGCGCGCGCTCTGCCTCCAGACTTTTGATTTTTTCTTCCTGTTTGCAGAGCGTTTCAACGTCCAGGTAGTGCTGATTTTTTTCTTTATATTGCTGTCGGCGTAGCGCGAGCGTTTCATTGAGCGCGGCCTGCTGCGCCTGCGCTTTTTGCACGCTTTCACCGTTCTGACGCAGACGTTTTTGCAACGGCTGATAGCGAGCATGAAGTGAGGTCAGACGCTGACGGAAAGCCCGTGATTGCGCTTGCTGTTCCATCGCGACCGCAACCTCATCCGCGGTGAGCGTCAGGGCATTTTCCGGCAACGCCGCCAGTTTCTGGCGTAACTCAGCGATACGGGCAGCGAGCGCCGTAAGCTGATGCTTATCGCGACTACGCTGAGAAAAAAGTGCGCGCCAGCCCGCAATCTCCTGGCCCCATAAGCGGAATCGATCATGCTCCGCCAACCACTGCGCCAGTGCGGTAAGTTCGGTCTGAAGTTGCTCGTGGCTGCGCAGTGCACCGTTGCGGATGCGCGCGCGCAGCGAGGTTTTAGCGTGTAAGCGAGTATTTACTTCAATGATCCGCTGCTTTGTTTGCGCCAGGCGTGCAGTCTGCTCCTGCTGGCGATCCCACAGTGGACGAAGCTGGTTGGCAGGCTGAGCGAGCTGGAGTCTTGCCAGCTCAGGCGCGGCGTCCGCAAGCGCCTGTTGGGCCTGCTGCGCTAAGCTAGCCACGCGCTGCTGTTCACTAACCAGTTCGTCGCTGCGCGTAACCCATTGAAAATCTTTCTGCTGATGTTGCTGCTGCGCCAGCAAAATTTTTTCTTCGTCAGTAAGTACCTGCAAACTTTGCTGCAACTGCTGTTGCTGCTCTTCGCTTAACAGTACGACACCCGCCGCCTGCGCTTCGCATATTTCGAGCGTATTGCGCGCCGCTTTGTATTTTTCAAACACCATTGCCGAAATTTGTCCGTAGATTTCGGTGCCGGTCAGCTCTTCCAGCAGCTCAGCGCGCTCCTTGGGTTTGGCGTTAAGGAAGGCGGCAAATTGCCCCTGCGACAGCAGCATCGAACGCGTAAACCGTCCGTAATCCAGCCCGGTGAGCGTGGCGGTCATGTCCAGTTTATCTTTGATTTTATCGGCGAGGATTTTTCCGTCGGCGCAGCGGGCAAGTTCCACGCGCGGGACCTGCAGATTGCCGTCAGGCTGATTGCGCGCCCGATTCTGGCTCCAGAACGCGCGGTAGGCTTCGCCTTTAACTTCGAACTCGACCTCTGCCAGACACTCGGCGGTGTCGCGGGTCATCAGGTCGTTTTGCGACTGTGATACGGTATTCAGGCGCGGTGTCTCGTGGTACAGCGCGAGACAAATCGCATCGAGCAAGGTGGTTTTTCCGGCCCCTGTAGGCCCGGTGATGGCAAACAGACCGTTGCTGGCAAAAGGCTCTGCCGTGAAGTCGACTTTCCATTCCCCTTTCAGGGAGTTGAGGTTTTTCAGGCGCAGGCTAAGAATTTTCATGCGTCAGCCTCCCCGGCAAGCGTCTGTAACGTGTCATTAAACAGCTGATTAAGACGTTCCCGCCTCGGCGCTTCCAGTTCCTCCAGCGCCAGACGGCGGTCAAAGACTTCCGTCACGCTCAGTTCGCTCAGCGTTTCACGCCGCTCATTGGCCATAATACGCTCGCGCTGCTCCCGACTGCGGCGCACCAGCAGAACCTCTACCGGCAGGTCTTCCGTCAACGCCTGAATTTTGCGCTGCATGTCGTGCAGGTAATCGTCGGTGGTGATTTCAATATCTAACCAGACGGGCGTTTGCAGCTCTACATCGCGCCATTGCTCAAGCTGGGCGGTAATGGCGGCTAAATCGCCTTTCAATACTGCCAGCGGCTGCGTGACCGGTACGGTGAGATTGTCGACGGTATGTAGCTTGCCGTCTTCGAAGCTCACCAGATGCACGCCTTTGCTTTTGCCACATTCGTCAAAACTGAGGGCAATCGGCGAGCCACAGTAGCGAATATGTTCTGTTCCGCCGATGACCTGCGCCCGGTGAATATGTCCCAACGCGATGTAATCTGCTGGCGGGAAATTCTGCGCCGGAAAGGCATCCAGTGTGCCAATATAAATGTCACGTACCGCGTCACTTTTGCTGGCACCGACGGTCGTCAGGTGCCCGGTTGCAATGATCGGCAGGTTGCGTTCACCGCGCAGTTCACAGGCGTCCAGGTACTGCTGCTGGTAATAGTCGGTAATTGCCCCCAGCAAATGCTGTTGTTTTTCGCTGCCGGTGAGTCCCGCCTGGCTGGTGATGATGTCGCGTGGGCGTAAAAAGGGAATCGGGCACAGCACGGCGCCTGGCGTGCCGTCGCGGCGTTTCAGTATTTGCGGTCCATGGCCTGCGCTGGCGACCACCGTGGTGTTCAGAAACGCCAAAATATCGCGTGATTCATTAAGCGTGGCGACCGAGTCATGGTTGCCTGCCAGCACCACCAGGTGGCAGCCTGTTTGCTGCAAATTGACGACAAAGCGGTTGTAAATCTCGCGGGCATAGCTCGGCGGTGAGCCGGTATCAAAAATATCGCCTGCCACAATAATGGCATCCACCTGATGGGATTGTGCGGTCTCCAGCAGCCAGTCAAGAAAGGCCTGATGCTCGGCGGCGCGGCTCTTGCTGTAGAAGTTTTGGCCCAGATGCCAGTCTGAGGTATGAAGGATGCGCATACGAGTTCCATGACGAAAAAGCAATGAGGGGGATTATACCCTTGCAATGGCGTGAATATCTTGTTTCCGGGCTGTCATAATTCAACAACATTGGTTAAGCCTGGACTATCTTTTTCATAAATCTGTCATAAATCTGACGCATAATGGCGGCGTATAGAGGGTATGAACGATTAAATTAAAACAGGGCAAATCATGGCGAGACGTATTCTGGTCGTAGAAGATGAAGCTCCAATTCGTGAAATGGTCTGCTTCGTGCTCGAGCAAAACGGGTTCCAACCTGTAGAAGCCGAAGACTATGACAGTGCGGTGAATCAACTCAATGAACCCTGGCCGGATCTTATCCTGCTTGACTGGATGCTTCCCGGTGGCTCGGGGTTACAGTTCATTAAACACCTCAAACGTGAAGCGATGACGCGGGACATCCCGGTGATGATGCTGACGGCAAGAGGTGATGAAGAAGATCGCGTACGTGGGCTGGAAACCGGTGCGGATGACTATATCACCAAGCCGTTTTCGCCGAAGGAGCTGGTGGCGCGCATTAAAGCCGTACTGCGTCGTATTTCACCAATGGCGGTTGAAGAAGTTATTGAGATGCAGGGGCTGAGCCTTGATCCCACCTCGCATCGTGTAATGACCGGCGAAGAACCGCTGGATATGGGGCCAACTGAGTTCAAACTGCTGCATTTCTTTATGACTCATCCTGAGCGCGTCTACAGCCGCGAACAACTACTTAATCATGTCTGGGGCACCAACGTGTACGTAGAAGACCGGACGGTTGACGTGCATATCCGCCGCTTGCGTAAGGCGCTGGAGCACAGCGGCCACGATCGCATGGTGCAGACGGTACGCGGAACGGGATACCGTTTTTCCACCCGCTTCTGACCGGCACGGAAAATAGCCCATTAGATCAAGTTGTATAGGGAGTGCGACGTTTGCTGGAACGATTGTCATGGAAAAGGCTGGTACTGGAGCTGATACTTTGCTGCATTCCGGCTTTTATCCTTAGTGCTTTTTTCGGTTATCTGCCGTGGTTTTTACTGGCATCGGTAACGGGTCTGCTTATCTGGCATTTCTGGAATTTACTGCGTTTGTCCTGGTGGCTGTGGGTCGACAGGAGTATGACGCCTCCGCCGGGGCGGGGCAGTTGGGAACCGCTGCTTTACGGCCTGCATCAAATGCAACTGCGTAACAAAAAACGCCGCCGCGAACTGGGTAATCTGATTAAGCGTTTTCGCAGCGGGGCTGAATCGCTGCCTGATGCGGTGGTACTGACCACCGAAGAGGGTGGGATTTTCTGGTGTAACGGCCTGGCACAGCAGGTTCTGGGACTGCGTTGGCCGGACGATAGTGGGCAAAATATTCTTAACCTGCTTCGCTACCCGGAATTTACCTCATACCTGAAAACGCGCGACTTTAGTCGGCCAATTAATTTGGTACTTAATACCGGGCGGCATCTGGAAATTAGGGTGATGCCGTATACCGACAAGCAGCTGCTGATGGTGGCGCGCGATGTCACGCAGATGCACCAACTGGAAGGCGCGCGGCGTAATTTCTTTGCCAACGCCAGCCACGAGTTGCGTACGCCGCTGACGGTGCTGCAAGGTTATCTGGAGATGATGCAGGAGCATCCCCTGGAAGGGGCAACGCGAGAGAAAGCGCTGGATACCATGCGTGAGCAAACGCAGCGTATGGAAGGGCTGGTGAAACAGTTGCTGACGCTATCGAAAATAGAAGCCGCACCGACACTGCCGCAGAATGAAAAAGTGGATGTGCCGATGATACTGCGCGTGGCTGAGCACGAAGCACAAACGCTGAGCCAGAATAAACACACGTTTACCTTCGACGTGGATAATCGCCTGAGCGTGATGGGTAACGAGGAGCAACTGCGTAGCGCAATCTCGAATCTTATCTATAACGCGGTGAACCATACGCCGGCGGGAACGCACATCACCGTGCGCTGGCAGCGGGCGACGGCGGGAGCCGAGTTCAGCGTCGAAGATAATGGGCCAGGGATTGCGCCTGAGCACATTCCTCGTTTGACCGAGCGTTTCTACCGCGTGGATAAAGCGCGATCGCGGCAAACGGGCGGTAGCGGGCTGGGGCTGGCTATTGTGAAGCATGCTTTAAATCATCACGACAGCCGATTGAATATCGAGAGTACGCCGGGCAAAGGGACGCGGTTTAGCTTTGTGCTAGCGGAACGTTTACTTGCCAAAAGTAACGATTGAGGCGTATCCGTAAGATTATCTTTCCAAAAGCCAGCGAAAGCTGGCTTTTTTACGCGGGTCAATACAGTCATCCTGAATTTTACGACGTCTGATTGTTTTTTGTTCGCATTATTACCCATACCTTTTTCCCGGAAATGGTGTTTTGTTCTAACTGGATTTTTCATATCGCTATATTGTTCTGGTTTTTAGATCCCACCTTGCTTTAAAACGTTATAAGCGTTTAAATTGCGCACCATGTGCTGTCATACCGACTGCATTTACGCGGTAAATCGAAAAACTATTCTTCGCCGCGCCCGGCTGGGAGAATTTCCCGCTGGAATTGATTAAAAATGCCGCTGTATCGTCCCAAAAGGGAAGGGCAAAAATTTAACCTTTACAACACCACATTCACATCCACAGGCTGTAAGACTTTATGACCCATCAGTTAAAATCGCGCGATATCATCGCACTGGGATTTATGACATTTGCACTGTTTGTAGGTGCAGGTAACATTATTTTCCCCCCAATGGTTGGTTTGCAGGCCGGCGAACACGTCTGGACTGCGGCTTTTGGCTTTCTGATTACCGCTGTTGGCCTGCCGGTGCTCACCGTTGTGGCGCTGGCGAAAGTCGGCGGTGGTGTAGACAGCCTCAGCACTCCGATCGGCAAAGTGGCCGGTTTAGTACTGGCTACCGTCTGTTATCTGGCCGTTGGGCCGTTATTTGCAACGCCGCGTACCGCAACGGTCTCCTTTGAAGTGGGGATTGCCCCGCTGACAGGTGACTCCGCGCTGCCGCTGTTTATCTACAGCGTGGTCTATTTCGCGATTGTCATCCTGGTGTCGCTCTATCCGGGCAAACTGCTGGATACCGTGGGGAATTTCCTCGCGCCGCTGAAAATTCTGGCGCTGGTTGTGCTGTCTGTTGCTGCGATTATCTGGCCTGCCGGTCCGATCAGCAATGCCATGGAAGCCTATCAAACTGCGGCGTTTTCCAACGGCTTCGTGAACGGCTATCTGACGATGGATACGCTGGGGGCGATGGTCTTTGGTATTGTTATCGTGAACGCCGCGCGTTCGCGTGGCGTTACTGAAGCACGTCTACTGACACGTTATACCGTCTGGGCAGGTTTGATGGCTGGTGTCGGCTTAACGCTGCTGTACCTCGCCTTGTTCCGTCTGGGTTCAGACAGCGCGATTCTGGTCGATCAGTCTGCTAACGGCGCGGCAATTCTGCATGCGTATGTTCAGCACACCTTCGGCGGTGCAGGTAGCCTGCTGCTGGCCGCGTTGATTTTCATCGCTTGCCTGGTGACGGCGGTTGGCCTGACCTGTGCGTGTGCTGAGTTCTTTGCGCAGTACATTCCACTGTCTTACCGTACGTTGGTGTTTATCCTTGGCGGCTTCTCGATGGTGGTGTCAAATCTCGGCCTGAGCCACCTGATTCAGATCTCGATTCCGGTCCTGACGGCTATCTATCCGCCCTGTATCGCACTGGTTGTATTAAGCTTTACCCGCTCATGGTGGCATAATTCTTCCCGCGTCATTGCACCTGCGATGTTTATCAGCCTGATTTTTGGTATCCTTGATGGCATTAAAGCTTCTGCAATTGGCGACGTGTTACCAGCCTGGACCCAGCGTTTACCGCTGGCAGAGCAAGGTCTGGCGTGGTTGATGCCAACAGTCGTGATGGTGGTCCTGGCCGTAATTTGGGACCGCGCAGCAGGTCGACAAGTGACCTCCAGCGCACACTAATATCACTGACAATAAGTTTTAACCACGGGGCTATTAATATGGCCCCGTGGTTTTTTTATTGTGTTAACAGGTTAGGAATCGATGGAAAGTAATAACAAGCTAAAGCGTGGGCTGAGCACCCGGCACATCCGCTTTATGGCATTAGGTTCGGCAATTGGTACCGGGCTGTTCTATGGCTCAGCCGATGCCATCAAAATGGCAGGGCCGAGCGTGTTGTTGGCCTATATTATCGGCGGCGCGGCGGCGTACATTATCATGCGCGCGCTGGGCGAAATGTCCGTTCATAACCCAGCAGCCAGCTCGTTTTCGCGCTATGCGCAGGAAAACCTCGGACCGTTGGCAGGCTACATTACCGGCTGGACCTACTGTTTTGAAATCCTGATTGTCGCTATTGCCGACGTGACCGCCTTCGGTATTTATATGGGCGTCTGGTTCCCGGCGGTGCCGCACTGGATTTGGGTTCTGAGCGTAGTGCTGATTATCTGCGCCATCAACCTGATGAGTGTGAAGGTGTTTGGCGAACTAGAGTTCTGGTTCTCATTCTTTAAGGTCGCCACCATCATCATTATGATTGTCGCCGGTTTTGGCATCATCATTTGGGGGATCGGCAACGGTGGGCAACCAACCGGCATCCATAACCTGTGGAGCAACGGTGGGTTCTTCAGTAACGGCTGGTTGGGCATGATTATGTCGCTGCAAATGGTGATGTTTGCCTATGGTGGCATTGAAATCATCGGCATTACTGCCGGTGAAGCGAAGAACCCGCAGGAGTCGATCCCGCGTGCAATTAACTCCGTGCCGATGCGAATCCTCGTGTTTTACGTGGGCACGCTGTTCGTCATTATGTCTATTTACCCATGGAATCAGGTGGGCACCGACGGGAGTCCTTTTGTTCTGACGTTCCAGCATATGGGCATTACCTTTGCGGCAGGTATCCTTAACTTTGTGGTGCTGACCGCCTCGCTGTCGGCGATCAACTCTGATGTCTTTGGCGTGGGCCGTATGCTGCACGGTATGGCGGAGCAGGGAAGTGCACCGAAAATGTTCGCCAAAACCTCGCGTCGCGGCGTGCCGTGGGTGACGGTGATGGTGATGACCATTGCCCTGCTGTTTGCGGTGTATCTCAACTACATCATGCCGGAGAACATCTTCCTGGTGATCGCCTCGTTGGCGACGTTTGCCACGGTGTGGGTATGGATCATGATCCTGCTGTCGCAGATTGCCTTCCGCCGTCGTCTGCCGCCGGAAGAGGTCAAAGCACTGACGTTTAAAGTACCGGGAGGTGTGGTCACGACGGTGATTGGCCTGATTTTCCTGGTCTTTATTATCGGGCTTATTGGCTACCATCCGGATACCCGTATTTCACTGTACGTTGGTTTTGCGTGGATTGCCCTGCTGCTGGTGGGGTGGGTGTTCAAACGCCGCCGTGAGCGTCAACCGGCTGAAGCACAGTAATTTTTTTGCCGGGTAAGGCTTGCGCCTCCCGGCATTTTCTCCTCCCCCGAACTCCTCCCCCAATAAACGTTAAGATGATGAGTGATCCTTAACTTTCCTATGGCAAGGTGACTTCATTTTCATCAAAGGGGATACGTGATGTTGAACGCCTGGCACCTTCCGGTTGCCCCATTTGTTAAGCAAAACAACGATAAACTGACGATTACGCTCTGGCTGGCAGGGGACAATCAACACCAGCGGGTCACGTTACGCGCAGAAAATGATAACGAAGAGATCTCGCTCGGCATGCATAAGCAGCGCAGCCAGCCGCAGCCTGGCGTGACCGCGTGGCGCGCGGCAATCGATCTCTCCTGCGGCCAGCCTCGTCGACGCTATAGCTTTAAGCTGCTGTGGCTCGATCGCCAGCTGTGGTTTACCCCGCAAGGGTTCAGCCGATTTCCGCCCGCGCGGCTGGAACAGTTTGCTGTGGATGTGCCAGACAATGGTCCGCAATGGGTGGCCGACCAGGTTTTCTATCAGATTTTCCCGGACCGCTTTGCCCGCAGTCAGTCGCGCGATACAGAACAGGATAACGTCTATTACCACCACGCGGCCGGGCACGATATTGTGCAGCGCGACTGGGATGAACCGCTGAACGCACAGGCCGGAGGCTCGACGTTCTATGGTGGTGATTTGGACGGGATCAGCGAGAAGCTGCCGTACCTGAAAAGCTTAGGGGTAACAGCACTGTATCTGAACCCGGTGTTTACCGCACCGAGCGTGCATAAATACGATACCGAAGATTATCGCCATGTTGACCCCCGCTTTGGTGGTGACAGGGCGCTATTACGCCTGCGGCATAACACGCAGCAACAGGGAATGCGCCTGGTGTTGGACGGCGTATTCAATCACAGTGGCGATTCGCACGCCTGGTTCGACAGGCATCATCAGGGAACAGACGGGGCGTGCCATAACCCGGACTCGCCCTGGCGCGACTGGTACCATTTCTCTGACGACGGCGTCGCATTGGACTGGCTGGGTTACGCCAGCCTGCCGAAGCTGGATTTTGCCTCGGAAAGCCTGGTGAACGAAATTTATCGCGGCGAGGACAGCATTGTCCGTCACTGGTTAAAAGCGCCGTGGAGCATGGACGGCTGGCGGCTTGATGTTGTGCACATGCTGGGAGAAGCCGGTGGAGCGCGCAATAACCTGCAGCATGTGGCCGGGATCACCCAGGCGGCGAAAGAAACGCAGCCAGAAGCCTATGTGGTCGGTGAACACTTTGGCGATGCGCGCCAGTGGCTGCAGGCCGATGCCGAAGATGCCGCCATGAACTACCGTGGTTTTACCTTCCCGCTCTGGGGATTTCTCGCCAACACCGACATCTCTTACGATCCGCAGTCTATTGATGCTCAAACGTGCATGGCGTGGATGGATAACTACCGTGCGGGATTATCGCATCAGCAGCAGTTGCGTATGTTCAACCAGCTCGACAGCCACGATACCGCTCGTTTTAAATCTTTACTGGGCAAAGATGTTGCGCGCCTGCCTCTGGCGGTGGTGTGGCTGTTTACGTGGCCTGGCGTGCCGTGTATTTACTACGGTGATGAAGTGGGGCTGGATGGAAATAACGATCCGTTCTGTCGTAAACCGTTCCCGTGGCAGAAGGATCAACAGGACGGCGAACTGTTGGCGCTGTACCAGCGGTTGGCGAAATTACGTCATCGTAGCAAGGCGCTACGCCACGGCGGCTGTCAGGTAATTTACGCCGAAGATAACGTGGTGGTATTTGTCCGGGTACTTAACCAGCAGCGCGTACTGGTGGCGATTAACCGGGGACACGCCTGTGAAGTGGTGCTGCCGTCGTCGCCGTTGCTCAATGTCGCGCAGTGGCGGCACGAAGAGGGCAAAGGCCAGACTATGGGCGATGTACTGACGTTGCCTGCAATCTCAGCGTCGGTGTGGTCGGGTCATTGAGATA
>NZ_SZWV01000005.1:45925-61019 GCF_005280945.1 Citrobacter sp. wls718 | reverse complement strand
AAAAAGGCCCGCATTTGCGGGCCTTGTTCAATTCATGCCAATTACAGGCTGGAGACGTTTTCGGTCAGGTATTTTGCCACGCCGTCCGGAGACGCGTTCATACCTTCTTTACCTTTTTCCCACTGTGCAGGGCAAACGTCACCGTGCTCTTCGTGGAACTGCAGCGCGTCAACCATACGCAGCATTTCGTCGATGTTACGACCCAGCGGCAGATCGTTAACCACCTGGTGGCGAACAACGCCGTTCGCGTCGATCAGGAAAGAACCGCGCAGAGCAACGCCCGCTTCCGGGTGCTCGATGCCGTAAGCTTTCTGGATTTCGCGCTTGATGTCAGCAACCATTGCGTATTTCACTGCACCGATGCCGCCTTTGTCGACAGGGGTATTACGCCATGCGTTATGGACAAATTCAGAGTCAAAAGAAACGCCAACCACTTCAACGCCGCGCTTCTGGAATTCTTCGTAACGTTTGTCGAACGCGATCAGTTCAGACGGGCAAACGAAGGTGAAGTCCATCGGCCAGAAGAACAGAACGGTGGTTTTACCGTTGGTATGCTGTTTGAAGTTGAAATTATCAACAATCTCACCGCTACCCAGTACCGCAGCTGCTGTGAAATCCGGAGCCTGACGAGTTACCAGTACCATATAATTCTCCTGCAAAGTTAAGGGTTTTTTGGAACGCAACGCGGGCCAGTATAGAGAGTGTTCGGGAATAAGACAAAGAGGCGCTGACAATCAATGAGACAGGTTTTGGCTATCAATGTTTTGCCGGATGGTGGCGTCACCTTATCCGGCCCAGTGCTGTCGGGCGATCAAAGTGCTTTACGGCGGGCCTGTTCCATCATCTGCGGATAAAAACGCCAGAAGCGTTCTTCCAGTGCGTCGTAATGTCTGTCCAAGTCATACCACGAGTCGCGCAGGGCATCGAGACGCGGGCGGCGGCTGGCCATGCCATTGAGCACATCCTGGATAAAATCCATATCCTGATAGCGCTCCAGCCATTTCTCTGACCACATGTAATTGTTCAGATTGACAAAGCGCGGCGGCGATTCAGGCAAGATTGTGGCAACCTGAGTATGGGCGTAGCGGACAAAGGCTGCTAATGGGAAGTCGGGCGAGATTTCTGCCCAGTGGCGCGATAAAAAGTGATCCCACATCACGTCGAGCGTAATCGGCGCGACGCGGCGCGTTTCGCTGCGAAACCACTCTTTAGCTTCACGGACTTCCGGCAGGTTGTCGGTCATGACGTCGATTCGACGATGCATGAAAATGCCGTCCACCACCTCAGGCGCAAAACTGGATGCCGGGTTTCCGCGAACAAAATCCGCCAGCAGGTTGCCGGAGAGTGAACTGTCGGCTAAATGCGCCAGATGTAAATGTGCAAGAAAATTCATTATCGATTATCTGTCCAAAAGCGGGGTAAAGGTTGCAGGGAAAGCGCCCCGGCACTAGACTACCCGCCTCTTATTTTAGTCTGAGTCAGTGTCATGCGCGTTACCGATTTCACCTTTGAACTTCCTGAATCCCTGATTGCCCACTATCCGCAAGCAGAGCGCAGTAGCTGCCGTTTGCTGTCGCTGGATGGGCCAACGGGCGCGCTGACGCACGGTACTTTCACCGATTTGCTCGACAAGCTCAACCCCGGAGATCTTCTGGTCTTTAACAATACCCGCGTGATCCCGGCCCGCCTGTTTGGGCGTAAAGCCAGCGGCGGCAAGATTGAAGTGCTGGTTGAGCGCATGCTCGATGACAAACGTATTCTGGCTCATATTCGCGCATCCAAAGCGCCGAAGCCGGGTGCTGAGCTGTTGCTGGGCGATGATGAAAGCATTAAAGCGACGATGGTTGCGCGCCATGATGCGCTGTTTGAAGTGGCGTTTGACGACGAACGCAGCGTACTGGATATCCTCAACGCCATCGGCCATATGCCGCTGCCGCCGTATATCGACCGCCCGGATGAAGACGCCGACCGTGAACTGTACCAGACCGTATACAGCGAAAAACCTGGCGCCGTGGCGGCACCGACAGCGGGTCTGCACTTTGACGATCCGTTACTGGCAAAACTGCGTGAAAAGGGCATTGAGATGGCGTTTGTGACGCTGCACGTTGGGGCGGGGACGTTCCAGCCGGTGCGCGTAGACACCATTGAAGATCACATCATGCATTCCGAATATGCGGAAGTTCCGCAGGACGTGGTCGACGCGGTACTGGCGGCGAAAGCGCGCGGTAATCGCGTGATCGCGGTAGGGACGACCTCAGTTCGTTCGCTGGAAAGCGCGGCTCAGGCGGCGAAAAATGATCTGATTGAACCGTTCTTCGGGGATACGCAAATCTTTATCTACCCGGGCTATCAGTACAACGTCATCGATGCGCTGGTAACCAACTTCCATCTCCCTGAATCGACATTGATTATGTTGGTTTCGGCGTTTGCAGGTTATAAAAACACCATGAACGCCTATCATGAAGCGGTTAAAGCGGAATATCGCTTTTTTAGTTACGGTGATGCGATGTTTATCACGTACAATCCGCAGGCTATTTCTGAGCGTGTCGGGGAGTAAGTTCCCGGCATGAGTATTTTACGTCGGACTGTTTTTCTGACGCAGGAGTTAAGATGAAATTTGAACTGGATACCACAGACGGTCGCGCTCGCCGCGGACGCCTTGTTTTTGATCGTGGCGTAGTGGAAACGCCTGCTTTTATGCCTGTCGGTACCTACGGTACGGTGAAAGGTATGACGCCGGAAGAAGTTGAAGCGACCGGCGCACAAATTATTCTCGGCAACACGTTCCACCTGTGGCTGCGCCCTGGGCAGGAAATCATGAAGCTGCATGGCGATTTGCATGACTTCATGCAGTGGAAAGGACCGATCCTCACCGATTCCGGCGGTTTCCAGGTATTCAGCCTGGGCGATATCCGTAAGATTACCGAGCAGGGTGTACATTTCCGCAACCCGATCAACGGCGATCCGATTTTCCTCGATCCTGAGAAATCGATGGAGATTCAATACGATCTCGGTTCCGATATCGTGATGATTTTCGACGAATGTACACCGTACCCGGCTGACTGGGACTATGCTAAACGCTCGATGGAGATGTCATTGCGTTGGGCACAGCGTAGCCGTGACCGTTTTGATAGCCTCGGCAACAAAAATGCGCTTTTTGGCATCATTCAGGGCAGCGTTTACGAAGATTTACGTGATATCTCTGTTAAAGGTCTGGTAGATATAGGCTTTGATGGCTACGCTGTCGGCGGTTTGGCTGTGGGTGAACCGAAAGAAGACATGCACCGTATTCTGGAACATGTTTGCCCACAAATTCCGGCAGATAAACCTCGTTACTTGATGGGCGTCGGCAAACCAGAAGATCTGGTTGAAGGCGTGCGTCGTGGTATCGATATGTTTGACTGTGTGATGCCAACGCGAAATGCCCGTAATGGCCATTTGTTTGTGACTGACGGCGTGGTAAAAATTCGTAACGCGAAACATAAAAGCGACACCAGTCCACTCGACGCTGAGTGCGATTGTTACACCTGTCGCAATTATTCACGCGCTTACTTGCATCATCTTGACCGTTGCAACGAAATATTGGGCGCGCGACTCAATATCATTCATAACCTTCGCTACTACCAGCGCTTGATGGCGGGTTTACGCAAGGCTATTGAAGAGGGTAAATTAGAGAGCTTCGTAACCGATTTTTACCAACGTCAGGGTCGACCTGTTCCACCTGTGAACGTTGATTAATTTTAATAATGAGGGAATTTGAATGAGCTTTTTTATTTCTGATGCGGTAGCGGCAACAGGTGCTCCGGCGCAGGGCAGCCCGATGTCTCTGATTCTGATGCTGGTGGTGTTTGGTCTGATTTTCTACTTCATGATCCTGCGTCCACAGCAAAAGCGTACCAAAGAGCATAAAAATCTGATGAGCTCCATTGCCAAAGGTGATGAAGTCCTGACGAACGGTGGCCTGGTCGGTCGTGTGACCAAAGTAGCGGAAACTGGCTACATCTCTATCGCACTGAACGACACCACTGAAGTGGTTATCAAACGTGACTTCGTAGCTGCCGTTCTGCCGAAAGGCACCATGAAGGCGCTGTAATATTCCGTTTTCCCAAAGGGAACTGCCGTGTTAAACCGTTATCCTTTGTGGAAGTACATCATGCTGGTCGTCGTGATTATCGTCGGCCTGCTTTACGCACTTCCCAACCTGTATGGTGAGGATCCGGCTGTTCAAATCACTGGCGTGCGCGGTGCCGCCGCCAGTGAGCAAACGCTGATCCAGGTCCAGAAAACGTTACAAGAAGAAAAAATCACACCTAAGTCTGTGGCTCTGGAAGAGGGCGCTATTCTTGCGCGCTTCGACTCCACCGATACCCAATTGCGCGCACGTGAAGTGCTGCTGGGCGTGCTGGGTGATCAATACGTCGTGGCGCTTAACCTTGCTCCGGCAACCCCTCGCTGGCTGGCTGCTATTCACGCGGAACCGATGAAACTCGGTCTTGATCTGCGTGGTGGCGTTCACTTCCTGATGGAAGTGGATATGGACACCGCGCTGGGTAAACTGCAGGAACAAAATATCGATAGCCTGCGCAGCGATCTGCGTGAAAAAGGCATTCCTTATACTACCGTTCGTAAAGAAGATAACTACGGTCTGAGCATCACCTTCCGTGATGGCAAGGCGCGTGACGACGCGATCTCTTATCTGAGCAAGCGTCATCAGGATCTGGTTATTTCCAGCCAGGGCAGCAATGCGCTGCGTGCAGTGATGACCGATGCACGTTTGAGTGAAGCCCGTGAGTACGCGGTACAGCAGAACATCAATATTCTGCGTAATCGTGTTAACCAGCTGGGTGTCGCTGAGCCGGTTGTTCAACGCCAGGGCGCCGACCGCATCGTGGTCGAACTGCCGGGTATTCAGGACACCGCGCGTGCGAAAGAGATTCTGGGCGCAACGGCGACGCTGGAGTTCCGTCTGGTAAACACCAACGTGGACCAGTCTGCGGCGGCATCCGGGCGCGTACCGGGTGACTCGGAAGTGAAACAGTCTCGTGAAGGACAGCCGGTTGTGCTGTATAAACGCGTGATCCTGACCGGTGACCATATCACCGATTCCACTTCCAGCCAGGACGAATACAATCAGCCGCAGGTTAACATCTCGCTGGATAGCGCGGGTGGTAACATCATGTCTAACTTCACCAAGGATAACATCGGTAAGCCGATGGCGACCCTGTTCGTGGAGTACAAAGACAGCGGTAAAAAAGATGCGAATGGCCGTTCAGTGCTGGTGAAACAGGAAGAGGTGATTAACATCGCCAACATCCAGTCTCGCTTGGGCAACAGCTTCCGTATCACCGGTATCAACAACCCGAATGAAGCGCGTCAGCTTTCACTGCTGCTACGTGCCGGTGCGTTGATTGCGCCGATTCAGATTGTTGAAGAACGCACCATCGGCCCGACTCTGGGTATGCAGAACATCAAGCAGGGTCTGGAAGCGTGTCTGGCTGGTCTGGCTGTTTCTATTCTGTTTATGATCTTCTTCTACAAGAAGTTTGGTTTGATTGCGACCAGCGCGCTGATTGCGAACCTGGTACTGATTGTCGGTATCATGTCGCTGCTGCCGGGCGCTACGCTAAGTATGCCGGGTATCGCGGGGATCGTCTTAACCCTTGCCGTAGCGGTCGATGCGAACGTACTGATCAACGAACGTATCAAAGAAGAGTTGAGTAACGGACGTTCGATTCAGCAGGCGATCAACGAAGGTTATGCTGGCGCATTCAGTTCCATCTTCGATGCGAACATCACGACGCTGATTAAAGTTCTGATCCTGTATGCAGTCGGTACCGGGGCAATTAAAGGGTTCGCGATTACTACCGGTATTGGTGTGGCGACGTCGATGTTTACCGCGATCGTCGGGACACGTGCCATCGTAAACCTGTTGTATGGCGGCAAGCGCGTCAAAAAGCTGTCAATCTGAGGAGTGCGAAGTGGCACAGGAATATACTGTTGAACAATTGAACCACGGCCGTAAAGTCATCGACTTTATGCGCTGGGACTACTGGGCTTTCGGCATCTCTGGTTTCCTGCTGATTGCGGCCATCGTAGTGATGGGCGTACGTGGCTTTAACTGGGGGCTCGATTTCACCGGTGGTACGGTAATTGAAATCACGCTGGAAAAACCGGCGGAAATGGACGTGATGCGCGATGCGCTGGAGAAAGCGGGCTTCGTCGAGCCGCTGCTGCAGAACTTCGGTAGCAGCCACGACATTATGGTACGTATGCCGCCAACCGAAGGTGAAAATGGTGGGCAAGTGCTGGGTAGCAAGGTGCTGAGCGTCATTAACGAAGCCACCAACCAGCATGCAGCGGTGAAGCGTATCGAATTCGTCGGGCCTAGCGTCGGTGCCGATCTGGCACAAAACGGTGCGATGGCGCTGATCGTGGCGCTGATCTCCATCCTCGTGTACGTCGGTTTCCGCTTTGAGTGGCGACTGGCGGCGGGCGTGGTTATCTCGCTGGCGCACGACGTGATCATCACGCTTGGGATCCTGTCGTTGTTCCATATCGAGATTGACCTGACTATCGTCGCATCGTTGATGTCGGTTATCGGTTACTCGCTAAACGACAGCATCGTGGTTTCTGACCGTATTCGTGAGAACTTCCGCAAAATCCGTCGCGGGACGCCTTATGAAATCTTTAACGTGTCGTTGACCCAAACGCTGCACCGTACGTTGATTACCTCCGGTACAACGTTAGTGGTTATTCTGATGCTGTACCTCTTTGGTGGTCCGGTACTGGAAGGCTTCTCGCTGACTATGCTTATCGGTGTGTCCATCGGTACCGCGTCGTCTATCTACGTGGCATCGGCACTGGCGCTGAAGCTGGGTATGAAGCGTGAGCACATGCTGCAGCAGAAAGTTGAGAAAGAAGGGGCGGATCAGCCGTCTATTCTGCCTTAACCGACGCAGGGCGTTACATTAGAATCCCGATCGCAAGGTCGGGATTTTTTTTGCCTGAAGAAAGCCTACAAATTGTCTATGGGCTTTCTTTAGACAAAAAAACCAGCAATTAAGCTGGCTTTTGTATACCTGGGCCGGATAAGCATAGCGCCATCCGGCGACAACCAACCTCAATTTAGAAGTTGTAACCTACAACAAAGTAACCACCCCAACCGGTAGAACGAACGTTTTCGTTCATAAAGACCACGTCCGCGTTATCTTTCCACTGGCCGCCGTTGTGCCAGTAACGGGCAACAACAGAATAGTGCCAATGATCGTAGTTCAGCGCCAGAATGTGGCTGGAGGCGATCGAATCGTTGGTACGTGCTTTCTTGCCATTTACATCGGTGAAGTCTTTGTCACCGAGATCGGAGCCCCAGTCAAAGTTGGTGAAGCCGATATAGCTCAGGTTACCGCCCCACAGTTCGGTAATCGGGACAAAGTATTTCACTTTGAAACGGTAGCCATCCCATTCGTTTTCGTTCGCGGCACCGTAGTTCTGCCACTGGTACTTGGCGTACACGTTCATGGACAGGCTCATCGGCAGGCCGGTGTCGATATCAGTACCCAGACCCATATACCAGGTGCTCTGGCGACCATCTTTGTTACGACCCATATCGTAGATATAGTTGTTCGCGAAATACCACTCTTTGAACGGACCAAAGCTCAGATCGGCACCGGTCAATTTGTCGATGGAGAAACGTGGTTCGATTTCCATAAACAGCGGGGAGCCGTGGTTCCAGATACCCTTCGCATCGGTGTTACCACCGAAGAATACCGGCGCATCCATGTAACCATAGAAGTCAAACCAGTCTTTTTTAGCGAAAGCTTCATATTCCAGGTAGGTATCGTTACGGATCTGCGGTCCGAAACGGGTGTGGTAGCTGCCGACAACGTTAACGCTCTGGTGCCACCAGTCGGACAGGTATTCCGGTTTGTTGTTTTCTGCTGCATTAGCAGTGAAAGACGAGGAGAGCGCCAGCACTGCACCGGCTGCAAGTAATGTTTTTTTCATATGTATGCCACTGTTTGAAATCCCTTTCGGGAGTGAAAAAGGCGCAATTTGCGTTTCTAAATATTTCGTAATTCTTCGGAGCCTATTATAAAAATCATTGTTCACAAAAATATGTCTTGTTTCACAGTTCTATCATTTACGTAATCGATTGCGTTCACGTTTGCGTACTTTAGGCGGCGAATTGTACTGACTCCCATGAATGTTGCCAAGTTTTACTAAAAATATCGGTGATGTCAGCGGAGTAACAAAATGACGGGGATGGGTGTTGCGGAACGCACAAAACGCTCCGCAAAAAAGTTTATTGGGTCACAGGCTGGATGTCATGGATGCGTACAAAGCCGAGTTGGTCAAGTGACAGGCCATTGAGCTGCAGCGGAATGTCTACGTCACTGGGGGCAAGAAGGCTTGCCGGAGCGTTGATCAATTCATTCTTAACGTTCACTTCCTGATAGTTGTCCGTGGTGCCCTGGATTTGCCCGTACTCTACGGTGGCGCTAAATGCCGGTAACGGTGTGTTGGATTCTCCCTGAATGCGCAGCGTCAGGCGCGTACCGTCCGCATTCGGTGCAATATTGACCAGTGACATGCGGAGCGTACCAATCTGGCTGTTCAGGCGGGCGGTGGTTTTCGAACCCGGTAATAAATAGACGCCGCGGGTGGATTTCGCATTCAACATATTTTGTTGCGTTATTTTTACCGTTTCCTGATTGAGCTGGGTCATCTCTTTGCTCAAGGTACTTACGCTTTGATGCATCTGTCGTACTTCAGCTTGCTGTGCGCAGGCATTAAGACTAAAGAGGCTTCCCACCAGGAGAATTCTTAGGTAACGTCTTGTCATTATGATTACTTCCTACATTGTCGCGATAGCATAATGGTAGTGTGCTCAGAGCATGAAGGCATCGATCCTTTGTCTCAAAAGCGCTCTGCCTTTGTTGTCGCGCCAGTTCAGGGTAAAATAGATCTCTATGAACCACTGAGGTACAGGACGCCGTATGCATTGCCCATTCTGTTTCGCCGTAGACACTAAGGTAATTGACTCTCGTCTTGTCGGCGAGGGCTCTTCAGTACGCCGCCGTCGGCAGTGTCTGGTCTGTAACGAACGTTTTACCACTTTTGAAGTGGCAGAACTGGTTATGCCACGCGTTGTAAAAAGCAACGACGTGCGCGAGCCTTTTAATGAAGAGAAGCTGCGCAGCGGCATGCTGAGAGCGCTTGAGAAACGGCCGGTCAGCGCAGATGACGTCGAAATGGCGTTAAACCATATAAAATCACAGCTGCGTGGGACGGGCGAGCGCGAGGTGCCGAGTAAAATGATCGGTAATCTGGTGATGGAGCAACTGAAAAAGCTCGATAAAGTGGCCTACATCCGTTTTGCTTCGGTTTACCGGAGCTTTGAAGATATCAAAGAATTTGGCGAAGAGATTGCTCGCCTACAGGATTAAGCCATGCAGGATGAGTTGTACATGGCGCGAGCGCTGAAGCTGGCCGCGCGTGGACGTTTCACGACCCACCCTAATCCCAACGTGGGCTGTGTCATTGTTAAAGACGGGGAAATCGTCGGTGAAGGATATCATCACCGCGCGGGCGAACCCCATGCCGAGGTCCATGCGCTGCGTATGGCCGGTGTTAAAGCGCAGGGGGCAACCGCCTACGTCACGCTCGAACCGTGCAGTCATCACGGGCGTACGCCGCCGTGCTGCGATGCGCTGATTGCTGCGGGCGTGACGCGTGTTGTTGCCGCGATGCAGGATCCTAACCCGCAGGTGGCGGGGCGTGGACTTTACCGCTTGCAGCAGGCCGGTATTGATGTCAGCCACGGCATGATGATGAACGACGTCGAACAGCTGAATAAAGGTTTTCTCAAGCGGATGCGCACCGGATTTCCGTATGTTCAACTTAAGCTCGGCGCATCGCTTGACGGCCGTACGGCGATGGCCAGCGGCGAAAGCCAGTGGATAACCTCACCACAGGCACGTCGCGACGTTCAGCGCCTGCGTGCGCAAAGCCATGCTATTTTAACCAGCAGCGCCACGGTGCTGGCTGACGACCCCCAGCTTACCGTCCGTTGGTCGGAGCTTGATGAATCGACCCAGGCGCTGTATCCGCAGGAAAACCTGCGTCAGCCAATCCGCATTGTTCTCGATCGTCAAAACCAGGTCACACCTGAACATCGTATTGTGCAGCAGCCGGGAGAAACCTGGATTGCGCGCAGCAGCGACGATTCGCGTATCTGGCCGGAGAGTGTTCGCACGCTGAATGTGCCGGAGCATAACGGCAATCTGGATCTGGTGGTGTTGATGATGCAACTGGGCAAGCAGCAAATTAACAGCATTTGGGTTGAGGCTGGCCCAACGCTTGCAGGCGCATTATTGCAGGCCGGGGTGGTGGATGAGCTAATCGTCTATGTTGCGCCTAAACTGTTAGGCAGTGACGCGCGAGGATTATGTGTGCTGCCAGGCCTTGAGAAACTGGCCGATGCCCCCCATTTCAAATTCAACGAGATACGCCATGTAGGTCCGGACGTTTGCCTGCATTTAGTGAGCGCATGATCTCCCGGTTCGAAAGGGAAGCAGCGCACAGATTATTATGATAAAATCCGCCCCCCTGCGGGGTCTAGTGAATCCGAAGGAAGAATATGAACATTATTGAAGCTAACGTTGCTACTCCGGACGCTCGCGTCGCCATCACCATTGCGCGTTTCAACAACTTTATCAATGACAGCCTGCTGGAAGGTGCTATCGACGCCCTGAAGCGTATTGGCCAGGTTAAAGATGAAAACATTACCGTCGTTTGGGTTCCAGGCGCGTATGAGCTGCCGCTGGCAGCTGATGCACTGGCGAAAACCGGTAAATATGACGCGGTGATTGCGCTGGGTACAGTTATCCGTGGCGGTACCGCACACTTCGAATATGTGGCTGGCGGTGCAAGCAATGGCCTGGCGCACGTCGCTCAGGACAGCGGTATTCCGGTAGCCTTCGGTGTTCTGACCACCGAAAGTATTGAACAAGCCATCGAACGTGCTGGCACGAAAGCCGGTAATAAAGGCGCAGAAGCTGCACTGACCGCGCTTGAAATGATTAATGTATTGAAAGCCATTAAGGCCTGATTTTTGTAAGGGGAAATCCGTGAAACCTGCTGCTCGTCGCCGCGCCCGTGAGTGTGCCGTCCAGGCGCTCTACTCCTGGCAGTTGTCCCAGAACGACATCTCTGATGTTGAATACCAGTTCCTGGCGGAACAGGACGTGAAAGATGTCGACGTCCTGTATTTTCGTGAACTGCTGTCCGGGGTGGCGACTAACAGCGCGTACCTGGATGGCCTGATGAAGCCTTACCTGTCTCGTCTGCTGGAAGAGCTGGGTCAGGTAGAGAAAGCCGTACTGCGTATTGCACTGTTTGAACTGTCTAAACGTAGTGATGTGCCGTATAAAGTGGCCATCAACGAAGCGATTGAACTGGCGAAAACCTTCGGTGCCGAAGATAGCCACAAGTTCGTCAACGGCGTACTGGATAAAGCAGCACCTGCGATTCGCCCCAACAAAAAGTGATCGCCAGGCCGGCAGGATGGTGGAATCTATTTCCGCTGTCGCCGGCCTTTTCTTTTTTCCTGCTGAGGCATAACGTATGGCATGTGGCGAATTCTCCCTGATTGCCCGTTATTTTGACCGTGTTAGAAGCTCTCGTCTTGACGTCGAAACCGGCATTGGTGACGATTGTGCACTCCTGAACATCCCTGAAAAACAAACGCTGGCGATCAGCACCGACACGCTGGTGGCAGGCAATCACTTCCTTCCCGATATTGATCCAACGGACCTGGCCTGGAAAGCGCTGGCGGTTAATTTAAGCGATCTGGCGGCGATGGGAGCTGACCCGGCATGGCTGACGCTGGCGCTCACGTTACCTGACGTTGATGAATCCTGGCTCGAAGCCTTCAGTGACAGCCTGTTTGAACTCCTTAATTACTATGATATGCAGCTGATTGGCGGTGATACCACGCGTGGGCCACTGTCGATGACGTTGGGTATCCATGGCTACGTCCCGGTCGGGCGAGCCTTAAAACGCTCGGGTGCGAAGCCGGGTGACTGGATTTACGTTACCGGTACGCCGGGCGACAGCGCTGCCGGTTTGGCTATTCTGCAAAACCGATTGCAGGTAACAGATGCCAAAGACGCGGAGTATCTGCTTAAACGTCACCTGCGTCCCACGCCGAGAATTTTACAGGGGCAGGCCCTGCGCGACCTGGCCAGTGCGGCTATCGATCTTTCCGACGGTCTGATTTCCGATCTCGGACATATCGTTAATGCCAGCGGCTGCGGCGCACGCGTTAATGTCGATGCGTTACCGTATTCCACGGCATTTTCCCAGCACGTTGAGCCGGAGCAGGCGCTGCGCTGGGCGCTCTCAGGTGGTGAAGATTATGAGTTATGCTTTACCGTACCGGAAATAAACCGTGGTGCACTGGACGTCGCGCTGGGGCATCTTGGCGTATCATTTACCTGCATTGGGCAGATGAGTGCGGACGTGGAAGGGATGCACTTTACGCGTGACGGTAAGCCTGTCACGTTTGACTGGAAAGGATATGACCATTTTGCTGCGCCTTAAAAAAGATGTCGCAAAAAGCCGTTTGAGTATGCGTAATCCGTGGCACCTGTTGGCCACCGGATTCGGCAGCGGATTAAGTCCAATTATACCCGGTACCATGGGATCGCTGGCGGCGATCCCATTTTGGTATTTGATGACGTTTCTGCCGTGGCAGCTGTATTCACTGGTCGTCATGCTGGCTATTTGTATCGGTGTCTATCTGTGCCATCAAACGGCGAAAGATATGGGTGTACACGATCACGGCAGTATCGTCTGGGATGAGTTTGTCGGGATGTGGATAACCCTGATGGCTCTGCCGACACTCGACTGGCAGTGGGTCGCCGCCGGATTTGTGATTTTCCGCATTCTGGATATGTGGAAGCCCTGGCCGATCCGCTGGTTCGATCGTAACGTGCATGGCGGTACGGGGATTATGATCGACGATATTGTGGCGGGGATACTTTCCGCAGGGATCCTCTATTTTATCGGGCATCACTGGCCGCTTGGCATTATTTAACCCTTCCCAGGGTTATGTTGTAGGCCCGATAAGCACAGCGCCATCGGGCAATACCAGATTATTTAAATCCCACCACCGGATGCTGTTTGTACGGCATTTCCAGTTCGGCAATCTGTTCCGGTTTTAGCGTTAAATCGACCGCGTTGAGCAACTCATCCAGCTGTTCTTCGCGCGAGGCGCCAATTATGGGCGCAGCGACGCCCGGTTTGCTCAGCAGCCACGCCAGCGCTACCTGCGCGCGCGAAGCGCCGATTTCCTCACTCACCCCGGTTAACCGTTCCGCTATTCTCGCGTCGTTTTCATCACTCTCGCGGTACAGATTTTTTCCGACTTCATCCGACACGACACGCGCGGTCGTTTCTCCCCAGGGGCGCGTCAGACGTCCCCGTGCCAGTGGGCTCCACGGGATCACCGCCACACCTTCCTGGTAGCACAGCGGCAGCATGTCGCGTTCTTCTTCACGATAGATAAGGTTGTAGTGATCCTGCATGCTGACAAACTGTGCCCAGCCGTGTTGTTTCTGCAAGGCCAGCGCCTGCGCAAACTGGGAGGCGTGCATCGAAGAGGCGCCGATATAGCGTGCTTTGCCGGACTTCACCACGTCGTTGAGCGCTTCCAGGGTTTCTTCGATAGGCGTGTTGTAATCCCAGCGGTGAATTTGCAGGATATCGACATAGTCCATGCCAAGGCGAGTCAGGCTGTCGTCGATAGAACGCAGGATTTGCGCCCGGGATAACCCTTCCGCTAAATCATCTACCTGGTGAAATACTTTTGTGGCGACCACCACCTCGTCGCGGTGGGCGAAGTCACGCAGGGCGCGACCGACAATTTCTTCGCTGCTGCCAGCGGAGTAACTATTGGCAGTATCAAAAAAGTTAATACCGCCTTCAAGAGCATGTTTGATAATTGGGCGACTGCTTTCTTCCGGCAGCGTCCAGGCGTGGTTGCCGCGATTGGGTTCGCCAAACGTCATGCAGCCCAGACAAAGGCGAGAAACCCGAAGGTCAGTTTTTCCTAAGAGGTTGTATTGCATATTCCGCTCCTGCTTAGCGTGTTAATCATTAAGCATAGCAGGAGCGGGGAGGGGATTATGCCAGCCAGGCCTTGATTTTGGCCTCAATGCCGGCGGCATCAAGACCGAGATCGGCGCGCGCTTCGTCCTGTGTCCCCTGTGGGATGAAGAAGTCAGGCAGACCAATGTTAAGCACCGGAACCGGCTTACGATGCGCCATCAGCACTTCGTTTACACCGCTGCCCGCGCCGCCCATAATGGCGTTTTCTTCCAGCGTAACCAGCACCTCGTGACGGGCCGCCATCTCCAGAATCAACGTTTCGTCCAGTGGTTTGACAAAGCGCATATCGACCAACGTGGCGTTCAGCGATTCCGCAACCTGAGCGGCTTCTGGCATCAGGGTGCCGAAGTTAAGGATTGCCACTTTTGTCCCGTGACGCTTCACGATGCCTTTACCAATAGGTAATTTTTCCAGCGGGGTCAGCTCAACACCAACCGCATTACCGCGCGGGTAGCGCACCACGGCCGGGCCGTTAGTGTAGTGATAACCGGTAAACAGCATCTGGCGGCATTCGTTTTCATCGCTCGGGGTCATAATGACCATCTCCGGGATGCAGCGCAGGAAAGAAAGATCGAACGCGCCCTGGTGGGTTTGTCCATCTGCGCCCACGATCCCCGCGCGATCCACGGCGAACAGGACCGGCAGTTTCTGAATGGCGACATCATGCAGCACCTGATCGTAGGCGCGTTGCAGGAAGGTGGAATAAATCGCGACCACCGGCTTATAGCCGCCAATTGCCAGTCCGGCAGCAAAGGTGACCGCGTGCTGCTCGGCAATCGCCACGTCGAAGTAGCGGTCCGGGAATTTACGTGAAAACTCCACCATACCGGAGCCTTCGCGCATGGCCGGGGTAATCGCCATCAGCTTGTTGTCTTTGGCCGCCGTTTCGCACAGCCAGTCGCCGAAGATTTTGGAGTAGCTC
>NZ_SZWV01000005.1:38359-45887 GCF_005280945.1 Citrobacter sp. wls718 | reverse complement strand
GCCGCCGCTGCTTTTCGGCAGACATCCGCTGGACGGATCGAATTTGGGTACCGCATGGAACGTGATTGGATCTTTTTCTGCAGGCTCATAGCCACGACCTTTTTTGGTCATGATGTGCAGGAACTGCGGGCCTTTCAGGTCGCGCATGTTCTTCAGCGTGGTGATCAGTCCCAGCACGTCGTGACCGTCTACCGGGCCGATGTAGTTAAAGCCCAATTCTTCAAACAGCGTACCCGGCACTACCATGCCTTTAATGTGTTCTTCGGTACGTTTAAGCAGCTCTTTTATCGGCGGCACGCCGGAGAAGACTTTCTTCCCGCCTTCACGCAATGAGGAATACAGTTTGCCGGAGAGCAGTTGTGCCAGGTGGTTGTTCAGCGCGCCGACGTTTTCTGAAATCGACATTTCGTTGTCGTTCAGGATAACCAGCATGTCGGGCTTAATATCGCCCGCGTGGTTCATGGCTTCAAACGCCATGCCGGCAGTGATGGCACCGTCGCCAATCACGCAAACGGTACGGCGCTCTTTGCCTTCTTTCTCGGCGGCAACCGCAATGCCAATACCGGCGCTGATGGAGGTGGAGGAGTGTCCGACGCTTAAAACGTCATACTCGCTCTCGCCACGCCAGGGGAACGGATGCAGGCCACCTTTTTGGCGGATGGTGCCGATTTTATCGCGGCGCCCCGTCAGAATTTTGTGCGGGTACGCCTGATGTCCCACATCCCAGATTAACTGGTCAAACGGGGTGTTGTAGACGTAGTGCAGCGCGACGGTCAGCTCCACCGTGCCCAGACCGGAGGCAAAATGCCCGCTGGAACGGCTCACGCTGTCGAGCAAATAGCGGCGCAGTTCGTCGCAAAGCTTGGGCAGGCTCTCTTTTGGCAGCAGGCGTAACTCCTGGGTGGAGTCGACCAGCGCCAGGGTCGGGTATTTGGCTATATCAAAACTCATCGCAAGCTCATCGGATATGTTGGTTTATTTATCACGCTGGATTATGTAGTCCGCTAGCGCTTCCAGTGCCGAGGTATCGAGTGACTGTGCGGCCAGCAGACTGAGTGACTGGCGGGCATCCTCGATTAAATCCCGGGCTTTATTCCGGGCTTGCTCAAGACCCAGAAGTGCAGGATAGGTACTTTTGCCAAGCTGCTGGTCGGCACCCTGACGTTTACCCAATGTTGCAGTATCGCCTACCACATCCAGTATGTCATCCTGAACCTGGAACGCCAGACCGATGCTTTCGGCGTACTTGTCGAGTATCGGCAGGACGTTTCGGCCTTGGTCTCCGGCACTTAATGCCCCCAGACGCACGGCGGCGCGAATCAAGGCCCCGGTTTTATGGCGATGGATTTTCTCCAGCGCCTCCAGCTCAACCTGGAGGCCTTCAGCCGCCAGATCCAGCGCCTGACCGCCGCACATGCCGGCAATACCGCTGGCCTGAGCCAGTTCAGAGATCATGGCGATGCGGTCACGGTCGGCGACCTCCGGCATGGGGGCGTCACTGATAATGGAAAACGCCAGCGTTTGCAGCGCATCACCCGCTAAAATCGCATTCGCCTCGCCAAACTTAACGTGGCAGGTCGGCAGGCCGCGTCGCAGATCGTCGTCGTCCATCGCGGGTAAATCATCGTGCATCAGCGAATAAGCATGGATGCACTCAACCGCCGCGGCGGGAGCGTCGAGCGTACTCAGGCTGACGCCAAACATCTGACCGGTTGCGTATACCAGGAACGGGCGCAGACGTTTACCGCCTAATAATGCGCCATACTGCATGGTCTCGACCACGGGAGTGTTCTGAAAGGGCAATGGCGCGATAAAACGGCTCAGTGCCTGGTTGGCCTGCTCAACGCAAGCCTGTAGCTGCTGCGTAAAATCCATTTACTCATTATCCGGTGTAAAAGGCGTGAGGGCGGCATCTTCCGTCTCAGACAGCAGGATTTGCACGCGCTGTTCAGCCTGTTGCAACTTAACCTGTCCCTGACGCGCCAGCTGTACGCCACGTTCGAATTCGTTCAGCGCCTCTTCCAGCGGCAGGTCGCCGCTTTCCAGACGGGTAACAATCTGTTCCAGCTCGCTCAGCGCTGTTTCAAAGCTGGCGGGCGCTTCATTTTTCTTCGGCATAATGAATGTCTGACTCTCAATATTTTCAGCCCAAGCCATGGTAACGGACTTCGAGCAATTATCAAATAATGCGCAATGTGCACAGGAAGCTCGCGTAGTGGTATACTTCCGCGCCTGGATGCAGCCGCAGGTATGGGCTGCTGTATTATTCCCCAATACAAGCCTTTGATGCTTGCCAAAGAACCATTGCCGCCATGAAGTTTATCATTAAATTGTTCCCAGAAATCACCATCAAAAGCCAATCTGTGCGTTTGCGCTTTATAAAAATTCTGACAGGGAACATCCGTAACGTTTTAAAACACTATGATGAAGACCTTGCTGTCGTCCGCCACTGGGACCATGTTGAGGTTCGCGCCAAAGATGAAACCCAGCGTCTGGATATTCGTGACGCGCTGACCCGCATTCCGGGTATCCACCATATTCTCGAAGTGGAAGACGTGCCGTTTACCGATATGCACGATATCTTCGAGAAAGCGCTGGTGCAGTACCGAGAGCAACTGGAAGGCAAAACCTTCTGCGTGCGCGTGAAGCGCCGTGGTAAGCATGAGTTTAGCTCCATTGAAGTGGAACGTTATGTTGGCGGTGGGCTGAATCAACATATTGAATCCGCGCGCGTGAAGCTGACCAAACCTGATGTGACCGTCAATCTTGAAATCGAAAACGACCGACTGCTGCTGGTGAAAGGTCGCTACGAAGGTATTGGCGGCTATCCGATTGGCACCCAGGAAGACGTACTGTCGCTGATTTCCGGCGGTTTTGACTCTGGCGTTTCCAGCTATATGCTGATGCGTCGCGGCTGTCGCGTGCACTACTGCTTCTTTAACCTCGGTGGTGCGGCGCACGAAATCGGCGTTCGTCAGGTGGCGCATTACCTGTGGAACCGCTTCGGGAGTTCGCATCGCGTACGTTTTGTCGCCATCAATTTTGAACCGGTGGTGGGTGAGATCCTCGAGAAAGTTGACGATGGCCAGATGGGCGTGGTCCTCAAGCGCATGATGGTTCGCGCGGCGTCTAAAGTGGCCGAGCGCTACGGCGTCCAGGCGTTGGTGACCGGTGAAGCGCTTGGGCAGGTATCCAGCCAGACGCTGACTAACCTGCGTTTGATCGACAACGTCTCCGACACGCTGATCCTGCGTCCGCTGATCTCGCACGATAAAGAACACATCATTAATCTGGCGCGTGAAATTGGTACCGAAGACTTTGCTCGAACCATGCCGGAGTACTGCGGTGTGATCTCAAAAAGCCCGACGGTAAAAGCCATTAAAGCGAAGATTGAAGCCGAAGAACAAAACTTCGATTTTGCCATCCTCGATAAAGTGGTGGAAGAAGCCAATAATATCGATATTCGCGATATCGCTCAGCAGACCGAGCAGGCCGTGGTGGAAGTTGAAACCGTGAGCGGTTTTGGCCCCAACGACGTGATTCTGGACATCCGCTCTGTGGATGAACAGGATGATAAGCCGCTGAAAGTGGAAGGCGTGGACGTGGTTTCGCTGCCGTTCTACAAGCTGAGCACCCACTTTGGCGATTTGGACCAGAATAAAACCTGGCTGCTGTGGTGTGAACGCGGTGTGATGAGCCGCCTGCAGGCGCTGTATCTGCGCGAGCAGGGTTTTGCAAACGTGAAGGTGTATCGCCCGTAGTGACTTCTGCCTGATGGCGCTGCGCTTATCAGGCCTACAAACTGTACGTCTTTGTAGGCCTGATAAGGTGTTTACATCGCCATCTGGCAATGTTGTGCGAAAGCGTTATTCAAATCGAACGGGGAGCGTCTTCCCGTTCGATTCCCAGATACCCTGATAAACACCGTTTTTTAACTCCAGCGTCATCTTCTCTTGCGCTTGTTCAGCGTCAGAGGTCTTCAGTTCATAATGTTGATTGTTGGCGGTATCGCACTTACCGGTTAATTCAATCGGTGCGCCAAATTTCTGGTAGAAGTAAGCCCCTTCAAAATAATCACCGTATTTACAGTCCACCTTCAACACGATACGCAGGCTTTTTCCCAGCGTGCCGTACATCACCTTGCCGTCGATGCCGGGCGCGGGCTCAACCGGTGTTGTACCCTTTGCGCCAGTCAGATACTGGCCGTATGGCGTGAACTGATTATGCAGATCTGCGGTCGGGATTTTTGTTGTGAAATCGCCCAGTTCATCACCCGCGCGGTTGGCGTGGTTGCTACAGCGTCCGTTCAGGAAAGCCAGATGATCTTTTTGCAGGGAGAATTTGTCGATGTAGTACAACCCCTCGGTGTAGGTGGCGCATGAGGCGTAGAAGTCGTCATAGCCCAAATCTTCACCGTCTTCCTCTTTTATTGGCTCCGACTTTTGTGATTTCTGTGCGGCAACAAAGGTATCAATTTGGCTGCGGATATCTTTTCTGATGCGGGTATTTAATTCGGCCATCGTGGCGCGAGAAAAGAGATCGTTAAGGGTAATTGCCGCGCCATTGGCTAAATCGAAGCTCATCGGCACGTTATACGACTCGCAATAGGCCCCGCAGCCTTCGGCAAACATATTCAGGGTCAGCACGTTGGCGTCGCGATACTCGACCGTGTAGTCAAGGTTGGCGGTGGCATTCATCTCTGATTTCGCAAACTGATTCACTGTCGCCTGCGGGTTATTCCCTGGTAACCGATTGATGAAGCTTGCGAAAATATAATCGTTAATGCGTTTTGCAACCTGCGGGTTATCCGTTGAGGAAAACCATGGCACGCGATACTGCATTTCAGTGCTATTGGGATAACGGTACTCAAGGCTCTTAATTTCAAGCTGGGTTGCGGCGGCGGTGCTGGAAAGGAGCAGTAAAACCACTCCGCTCAGATATCCTTTCATAACGGTTCCATTTAGAGGGAGTGGCCTAAGTGTTACTCGTAGTAGTTATAAATGCCTGCGGGCATCACCAGTTGTGACGCCACTTCATGAGCCTTTTCGCGACTGACCAGCAGATCAATGATTTTTAAGCCAAAATCAATTGATGTTCCTGGCCCCTGGCTGGTCAGCAGGTTGACGCGAGGGTCCCATACGACGCGCTTATCCTGCCATTGTTCAGCGGGGATTTTGTCTTTCAGCGCCGGGAAGCCGGTCATATTACCGATGGGGAAAATGTCATGCGGAACCAGCACGGTGGCGGCTGCGGCACATATAGCTGCCACAATACGCCCGGAGCGATGAAACTGTTTAACGGTTTCAATCAGCAGCGGGCTGTCGCGAAAACATTCTGCGCCTTTAATACCGCCGGGCAGCACGATAATGTCGTAATCGCCGTCGGCGACTTCAACCAGCGGTGCATCCGCCAGCAACTTGACGCCGCGCGAGCAGACAATCGTCAGGTCGCCATCGCTGGCTACGCTGGCGGTTGTCACCTGGATCCCGCCTCGAACCAGCAGATCGATAGTGGTGACCGCTTCGGTCTCTTCACTACCAGGGGCGAGACATACCAGTGCTTGAGCGCTCATATTCACTTTCCTTTCGCTTTACCATTTCAAACAGGTGGGCATTTTCCGGGACGGCGATGCCGTGCGCACGCGCGCGTTTCAACAAATAACCGGTAATGTAGTCAATCTCCGTATGGCGCAGAGCACGAATGTCCTGCAGCATGGATGAGATATTTTCTGCCGTACTGTCAATTACTTGCTCAACATAATAGCGTAAATCATCCACGGATGTATGGTGGCCTTCGCGTTCGATAACCGCCGCCACTTCCTCGCATATCTGCGCTATTTTTTCAGGATGCTGGCGTAACTCGCCGTTTTGGCAGTTCCACAGCGCGGTGAGTGGGTTAATGACGCAATTGACTGCCAGCTTGCGCCACAGTTCCGCGCGGATGTTGTCGTGCCAGGCAACGTCAGGCAGCACCTCTTGCAGGATCTCAGCCAGATAACTGAAATCGCCATCCTGTTCACGCGCCGGGCCGATGCGCGTTGTTCCTTTCGCCACATGGATTATGACGTTGCCATCACGGCGAGCGGCCTGCGTGGTGGTGCCTATCAACAGTGGTTGCGTAATGCTTTGCAGCTCATCAATGGTGCCCATTCCGTTGTGAATCAACAGAATTGGGGTGGTCTTTGGCAGAATAGTTGCCAGGCTTTTTACCGCATCAGAAACCTGCCAGGCTTTCAGCGTCACCAGTAACAGATCGCTTTTCGCCAAAAAGTCGGGATCGTTTGCCGTCAGGGATTCATTAAAAACTGACCCATCCGTGTCAATCAAATTCACGCTGCAATAAGGTTGTGGCACGCGTAGCCACCCTTGAACCTCATGTCCATGTTTGCATAGCGCGGTAAGCCAAAGCTGCCCTAAGGCTCCGCATCCCAGTACGGTAATTCTCATTCATCCTCCTCACCTGCAACAGCACCAGGTGCTAATCCATATCGTCTGCATCCCATTATTGTTCGCCGCTACCATTGGCACGTACAATTAGGGGATACAGCCTAGTATAGCGCTGTCTGTTGAGTAACTTTGCAGGTATTATGCTTCGCATCAAAAACGAAGGGAGAGGAAAAGATGCCATCTTTCGATATTGTCTCTGAAGTTGATCTTCAGGAAGCGCGTAACGCGGTCGATAACGCGAGCCGCGAAGTGGAGTCACGCTTCGATTTTCGTGGCGTTGAAGCCACTTTTGAGCTGAACGAAGCCAATAAGACCATTAAGGTGCTGAGCGAGTCTGATTTCCAGGTTAATCAGTTGCTGGATATTTTGCGCGCCAAGCTGCTGAAGCGCGGGATTGAAGGAACGTCACTGGACGTACCGGAAACCTTTACGCACAGCGGAAAAACCTGGTTTGTGGAAGCGAAGCTGAAGCAGGGCATTGAAAGCGCGGTACAGAAGAAAATCGTCAAGCTGATTAAAGACAGCAAACTGAAGGTGCAGGCGCAGATTCAGGGCGAAGAAATTCGTGTGACCGGCAAAGCGCGTGACGATCTGCAATCCGTCATGGCGTTGGTGCGTGGCGGCGACCTCGGCCAGCCGTTCCAGTTCAAGAACTTCCGCGACTAAGCCGTTCTGCCTGATGGCGCTACGCTTATCAGGCCTACCGATCGCACACGCTATTTGTAGGCCGGATAAGGCGATAGTCGCCATCCGGCAATCCTCACGCCTGGCTTATCGCCTGCTCAATTTCGAATCGATTGGTCACTTTGCTGTCGATTTTCACATAGGCAGAATGCTCTTTTGCCACAATTAACACCTCACTCACGCCTTCTTTTGCCTGCAGTCGCTGTTTTAGTGTGTCATCTGCGGCGATCTCAGGGGGGATCTCCACGCGCAGGCTGCTGACATACGGCGGCTCTTTCATAGTGCTGGCCACCAGTAGCCAGATTGCAGCCAGTAATGCGCCTGCCAAAAATACCGCCTGACCATCAAACATTTCGACCACCCAACCGCCCAGCGAACCCCCGATGGCGACGCCGAGG
>NZ_SZWV01000005.1:31690-38325 GCF_005280945.1 Citrobacter sp. wls718 | reverse complement strand
GGTGGAGTAAACGCCCATCGCCGTTCCTTTATACCCCGCCGGTGATTCTTTGCTGATGAGCGAGGGGAGAAGTGCTTCCATCAGGTTAAAGGCGAGGAAGAAGAGCTGAACACCTGCAATCAGCCCCCAGAAACGAATGTTAGCGCTCCACAGGACAATCTCAGCAGCCAGGATCAGCACCACACACGACACAAATACCCGCTTCATCCGGCGTTTTACTTCGGCATAGATGATGAACGGCACCACGGAAACAAAGGACAGCAGCATCGTCACCAGATAAATCTTCCAGTGTTCGGCGGCGGGAAAGCCCGCTTTTGCCAGCTGGCCTGGCAGGGCGACGAAAGTGGACATCAGTAAAATATGCAGGCACATGATGCCAAAATTAAGCTTCAGCAGTTTAGGCTCCGCCAGGACTTTACTGAAGCTGCCTTTGACCATGCCCGATTCGCGGTTCAGCACGTGGGTGGTGCTATTGGGAACCACCCAAATGGTCAGTACGATGCCGGTGGTTGCCAGTGCGGCGATCATCCAGAACAGCGCATGTAATCCCAGCGCGTGGGTAACGATCGGCCCAAGCACCATGGCAATGGCGAAGGTGATACCAAAGCTGACGCCAATAAACGCCATCGCTTTTGTGCGGTTTTGTTCGCGGGTTAAGTCAGACAGCAGCGCCATCACCGCGGCGGCAATCGCCCCGGAACCCTGCAGTGCACGTCCGAGTATAATTCCCCAGATAGAGTCCGAGAGCGCGGCAATCACGCTACCGAAAACGAATATCGCCAGCCCACCGACGATAAGCGGTTTACGACCGATGCGGTCGGAAAGCAAGCCGAAGGGGATCTGGAAGACCGCTTGTGCCAGACCATAAATGCCGATGGCAAGCCCGATCAGCGCTTCGCTGGCGCCCTGCAGCGCCATGCCATAGGTGGTCAGAACCGGCAGGACCATAAACATGCCAAGCATGCGCAACGAGAATACGGTCCCTAAACCCCAGGTGGCGCGCAACTCACCGGGCGTCATTTTATAATCGTTCATTCCCACCTCTGTTTTAATTTCGCGCCTAGTGTAAAGCGGTATGCGGGCGGGGTAAATATGCGCTTCATTAACAAATGTTGTGGTTGTGAGGGGAGGGCGTGGCAAAACGACAAATAAAAAAGGGTGCCGAAGCACCCTTTATAGTATAAGCAGATTTTACCAGACGTAAGTCAGCAGGTTCTGCGAGTTTGGCACCATAAAATCGACGGACATCATCACGGAAAGCGCGGTGATGGCAATGATGGAGAAACCGAACAGCTTGCGCGCCCAGACTCTGTCATCTTCCACTTTGTACCCACGCAGCGCCATGCCTAACCACCAGACGCTGACCGCAGCCGCCACAACCAGATATTTGTAGCCGGCGTAACCGCCCAAAGACAGCATCAGCGTGGCGATAGCAAAGGCGATGATATACAGCGTGATATGGTTCTTCGCCACCGAAATGCCTTTCACCACCGGCAGTACCGGAATGTTGGCAGCCTGATAATCCTTAAAGCGGAAAATCGCGATGGCGTAAGAGTGCGGCATCTGCCACAGGCTGAAAATCGCCAGCAGAATCAGCGCACCGCTGTCAAAGCTCCCCGTCACGGCGCAGTAGCCAATCACCGGCGGCGCAGCGCCGGAGAGTGAGCCAATCAGCGTACCGTAGACCGAGTGGCGTTTCATGTACAGGCTGTACACGCCAACATAGACCACGAAGCCCATCACCCCCAGCCAGCAGGCCAGAGGGTTCGCGCCAAACCACAGCAGCATAAAGCCAGCAATACCCAGCAAGGTGGCGTATACCAGCGAGACCGCAGGAGAAATCAGACCTTTAACCAGCACACGGTTTTTGGTCCTCTCCATCTTCCTGTCGATATCCCTGTCGATGTAGTTGTTAAATACACAACCCGACGCCACAACCAGTGACACCCCAACCAACGTGTAGATAAACAGGGGATAATCAATGCTGCCTTTAGAGGCCAGCAGGAATCCACCAATCACCGAGATCAGGTTGCCAAAGATGATGCCTGGTTTCGTTACTTGCAGGTATTGCTTAAACATCATAATCGCCGCTCTTAGTGCATCATCATGTTGTAGTTCAGGTTCCACATAATCCAGATGGAGCCCACAACCAGAATGGCGATGATTAGCACAGTAAAGACAAAGGCCGTCATGTTCCAACCTTCATCAGATTTGCTATTCATGTGCAGGAAGCACACCAGGTGAACCAGTATCTGTACCACTGCCATAATGAGGATAGTCCCCAGAATAACGGCAGGAGAGGCAGAACCTGTCATCACCATCCAGAACGGAATGACCGTCAGGATGATAGACAGGATAAAACCTGTCATGTAGGTTTTTACGCTGCCATGGGATGCGCCGCCGCTCACGTTTGAATGACTCATTACATCGCCCCCATCAGATAAACAACAGTGAACACGCAGATCCACACCACATCCAGGAAGTGCCAGAACAGGCTCAGGCACATGATGCGGGTACGGTTAGTGCTGGTCAGGCCGCGACGGGCAACTTGCACCATCAGCACCGCCATCCAGATAAGACCGGAAGTGACGTGCAGACCGTGCGTACCAACCAGCGCGAAGAACGCCGACAGGAAACCGCTACGATCCGGGCCCATATCGTTAACAATCAGGTGGTGGAATTCATAGATTTCCATCCCGATGAATCCGGCACCGAACAAGAAGGTCAACGCCAGCCAGGAAATGACCTGGCTCTTGTTGTTCTTGTACATGGCGATCGCCGCCATGCCGTAAGTAATGGAGCTGAATAACAGCAGGAAGGTCTCTACCAGGACGAACGGCAGCTCAAAAATGTCCTTACCTGTTGGGCCACCTGCGGTGCCGTTCACCAGAACGGCATAGGTTGCAAACAGAATAGAGAACAGAATGCAGTCGCTCATCAGGTAGACCCAAAATCCGAAGATTTTGTTCTGACCTGCATCGTGGTGCCCGTGTTCGTGTTCGTGCGCGTGGGCATTCGCGTGCGCTAAAGTATCAGTTGCCATTTTTCAGCCCTGCCTTAGTAATCTCATCGAAATGCTGATTTTCCAGTTTTTCGACTTCCGGGACTGGCACGTAGTAATCCACGTCTTCATCAAAGCTCTTCACGATCCAGCTGATAATCATGCCTGCGAAGCTTGCAATTGCCAGCCACCAGATATGCCAGATCATGGCGAAACCAAACAGTGTTGCGAAGGCGGTAATGACGATACCGGCGCCGCTGTTCTTCGGCATATGAATCTCTTCATAGTGCGTAGGTTGCTTATACGCTTCGCCTTTTTCTTTCATTTCCCAGAAGGCATCACGCTCGTGAACGTGTGGCACAACGGCAAAGTTGTAGAACGGAGGCGGGGAAGAGGTTGCCCACTCCAGCGTACGACCACCCCACGGGTCACCGGTCAGGTCACGGTTCTGCTCGCGGTCGCGAATAGACACGTAGATCTGAATCAGCTGGCACAGGATACCCAGTGCAATCAGCGCGGCACCACAGGCGGCAACGACCAGCATCGGATGGAACTGCGGGTCAATCTGCTGGCTGAGACGACGGGTCATACCCATAAAGCCCAGCACATACAGCGGCATAAATGCCACGAAGAAGCCGATGATCCACAACCAGAATGCGCGTTTGCCCCAGGTTTCGTTCAGCGTGTAGCCAAACGCTTTTGGCCACCAGTAGGTCATACCGGCGAAGCAACCAAATACCACGCCGCCGATGATAACGTTGTGGAAGTGCGCAATCAGGAACAGGCTGTTGTGCAGTACGAAGTCCGCACCCGGAACCGCCAGCAGTACGCCGGTCATACCGCCGACTGAGAAGGTCACGATGAAGCCAATCGTCCACAGCATCGCTGAGTGGAATACGATACGGCCCTGATACATGGTGAACAGCCAGTTGAAGATCTTCACCCCGGTAGGGATGGCGATAATCATGGTGGTAATACCGAAGAAGGCGTTAACGTTAGCGCCTGCACCCATGGTGAAGAAGTGGTGCAGCCAAACAACGAACGACAGAACGGTGATACACACGGTTGCCCACACCAGCGAGGTGTAGCCAAACAGGCGTTTACGCGAGAAGGTCGCTGCGATTTCGGAGAATACCCCGAAGACCGGCAGAATCAGAATGTACACTTCCGGATGGCCCCAGGCCCAAATCAGGTTGATGTACATCATCATGTTGCCGCCCATATCGTTGGTAAAGAAATGGGTGCCCAGATAGCGATCCAGGGTTAGCAACGCGACGGTAACCGTCAAGATTGGGAAGGAGGCGATAATCAGGATGTTGGCGCACAGAGATGCCCAGGTAAATACCGGCATCTTGAACATCGTCATACCCGGTGCACGCATCTTGATGATGGTCACAAAGAAGTTGATACCGGTTAAGGTTGTACCGATACCGGACAACTGCACCGCCCATATCCAATAATCAACCCCGACGCTTGGACTGTACTCTATTCCCGAGAGCGGCGGATAGGCCAGCCAGCCGGTCTGTGCGAATTCACCTACGCCCAGAGACAGGTTAACCAGGATAACGCCGACAACGGTGAACCAGAAGCTCAGGTTGTTCAGGAAGGGGAAGGCAACGTCACGTGCGCCGATCTGCAGCGGAACCACCAGGTTCATCAGACCGATAACAAATGGCATGGCGACGAAGAAGATCATGATCACGCCGTGAGCCGTGAAGATCTGGTCGTAGTGGTGAGGTGGCAGGAAGCCCGCTTCACCTGCAGACGCCAGCGCCTGCTGACTACGCATCATGATGGCGTCAGCAAAGCCACGAATCAACATGACGATGGCGACGATGACATACATGATGCCAAGACGTTTGTGGTCAACCGAAGTCAGCCACTCTTTCCACAGGTAGGTCCACTTACCGAAGTAAGTAATGAGGCCCAGTAAGGCCGCCCCACCGATGATAATGGCAGCGATCGTAACCATGACGATTGGTTCATGGAACGGGACTGCATCCAGTGTCAATTTTCCGAACATCGTATTCTTCCTCGGCCCCTTAGTGAGCGGATTCCGCGTGGCTCATGTCCATGCCTTCCATTCCTTCGTGTGCGCTGTGCTCACCTTCTGGTTTGGCCATGTCCATGCTCTTACCGTGAGCCATAAATTTGTTAATAACGTCTTTAAACAAATCCGGTTTCACGTTGGAGAAATATTCCACCTGGTTGTATTCGCTTGGTACAGCCACTTTCTCGAACGCTGCCATGTCACTCATGGTGTTCGTGGACTGTTTAGCTTTAGCAACCCATTGGTCGAATTCGGCGCGGTCCTTTGTTGCGATAGCCTTGAACTTCATACCGGAGAAGCCTGGTCCGCTGTAGCTTGCGGAGATACCATCATAAGTACCGGCTTCGTTGGCGATCAGATGCAGTCGAGTCTGCATACCGGCCATGGCATAAATCTGGCTACCCAGACGCGGGATAAAGAAGGAGTTCATCACGGAGTTGGATGTCACTTTGAATTCAACCGGAGTGTTCGCCGGGAAGGCGATTTCATTCACGGTAGCGATACCCTGTTCCGGATAGATGAAGAACCATTTCCAGTCCATGGAAACCACTTCGATGGTAATGGGCTTCTCGTCATGCGCCAGCGGTTTGCTTGGCTCAAGCGCGTGCGTGGTTTTCCAGGTCAGTACGGCAAGGAAAATGATGATTAAGATAGGCACCGTCCAGACCACAGCTTCCACTTTATTGGAGTGTGACCAGTTCGGGCTGTACTTCGCATCTTTATTGCTTGCACGGTACTTCCAGGCAAAACCAACAGCCATCAAGATGGCAGGAATAACGACGATCAACATCAGGCCAAATGCCGTCAGTATCAATGAACGTTGTTCCAGACCAATCTGTCCTTTAGGGTCAAGCAGCGCAGAATTACAGCCACTGAGTAATGCAGTGCCTGCAATTAATGACAACCATCCCAAACTTTTATTGTATTTCCTGAGTCTCATTTAACGACCTCAATTCCACGGGACCGGGTGGCGTTTAAAGTGTGAGGGCATTTTACGGGAAGGTTACATTACTGTAAACATCATTGGATCTGTGTTACCGGGTTCTGCCGTGCATGTCACATATGTTGCAATATATACCGCGTTGACTTTAAGAACCTGTTGCAACATCACGTTATAACGAAAGCGGGCATGCGGGGGCAGTGCGAAGGGCAATTGGTATAACCAATGCTAAAATAAAACAATTAATTAACAATTGATTATCATTAAAAGGACAATTAGAGAACAAAAAATAGAATGGCGTTGGCTGAATCGAGTAAGGAAAATAGAATTTATAAAAAGCGTCAATAATTTCCAAAATCTATGGCGCACAAAACAACAAATAATATTTTTATTAAGTGTTGTTTATTTAGCCGTTATAATTACGCAGAGTTATTACAACGGCCAAATATGCTCGTCATACTTCAAGCTACGGGTGTGTTGGCAATAACTCGGCCCATCCTGGGCCTCACCCTTACGGGCGCTGTGAACAGCGTTCAAATTCGTTCCCGACGAATTTGTCCTCGCTCACCCCAGTCACTTACTTATGTAAGCTACTGGGGATTTGCTGCGTCGCCGCGTGATTCGGCCTTTCGGCCTCTCCCCTA
>NZ_SZWV01000005.1:15236-31680 GCF_005280945.1 Citrobacter sp. wls718 | reverse complement strand
CCAGCGCAAGCGCTGTTCAAAACGCTCACGCCTTTTGTCCCGTAACTCGAATTATTTAGAGCATAAATATGCAACATCACGCCAGACGCGTTTTACGCAGCGCCAGATAATCCAGCAATCCACCGAATACCACACCGCAGACTGCGACCACGACCGCAACTTCAAGCAGTTCCGGCAGGAAGGAGAAGTTAGTGTAGTCCAGGGCGTTCATTGTCAGCAGTAACAGCCAGACCACCAGCAAACAACAGCCCGCCACCAGCGTCATCAATGCCAGGTTGTACGCGCTACGAAACTCCGTGCGCGGGATAAAACTTTCGTTTTTCCAGCTATGTTCCAGCGTCTGGCGACAGACCAGCAACAGAATAAGGCCTGGGATCGCGGCAAAGACGGAGAACAGATAAAACGTGGGCCAACCGTGTGCTTCGACAAACCAGCCCGCGACCGGGCCGACATAAACGCGCCCCACAGCGGAAAGCGCGGAGAGCAGGGCAAACTGCGTTGCGGAGAAGGATTTATTGCACAGCGTCATCAGCAGAGCGACAAATGCTGCTGTCCCCATCCCACCGCACAGGTTTTCGAAGAATACTGCCGCACCCATGCTAAACATATGTTTGTCGGTAATGGAGAGCAACCAGTAACCCGCGTTCGATGCGCCCTGCAAAATGCCAAAAATCAGCAATGCGCGAAATAGCGACAGGCGTTGCATCAGGATCCCGCCGTACAGAGCGCCAACAATTGTCGCCAGCAGCCCCAGCGTTTTATTGACCACCCCAACTTCACCTGCGTCAAATCCGACGCCGCGGATTAAAAAGGTGGTGGTCAGGCTCATGGCGAAGGCATCGCCAAGCTTGTACAGCACAATCAGCAGCAGGATTAACCAGGCGTTGTTACGGCCAAAGAAATCGCGCAGCGGCGCGGCAACAGCTTGTTCCAGTGTTTTAGGGACCGGAATCGCATCTGTGGGTTCGGGGGCTAACAGGGTGGCGATAATACACGGTACCAGCAGAGCCGCCATCAGCCAGTACATGCCTTGCCAGCCAAGCCAGCGATCGGCCATCCACAGTGCCAGGCCACCGGAAACCAGCATCCCTAAGCGGTAGCCGAGCACGCTGATGGCAGCGCCGGTGCCGCGTTCTTCGGCGGGTAAAACATCCGTTTTCCAGGCATCAAAGACGATATCCTGCGACGCTGAGCAAAAGGCGATTACTACCGCCAGTGCTGCCATCCATCGCAACTGCGTGCCTGGCTCCAGAAAACCCATTGCAGCAATAGAAACCAGCAGCAAAATCTGTGTGGTCAGCAGCCAGCCTCGACGTCGACCCAAAAACGGCGGTGTGTAGCGGTCCATCACAGGGGACCAGAGGAACTTAAAGACGTAGGCCTGACCGACCAGAGAAAAGAAGCCGATAGTTTTAAGATCGATGTTCTCGACCGTCATCCACGCCTGAAGCGTACCGGAGGTCAGCGCGAGCGGTAAACCGGAAGCAAAACCCAGCATCAGCAGAATTGCTGACTTAGGTTGCTGAAAAATACGTAAGTAGTGACTGGACATGGCGTCTTTAGGCCCGACGTGCGCCGGGCCATAAGGGCAGAAATTAACGTGCGTTCTGCTTGATGAAATCGTGAACGCTGGTGTCCTGAGACATATCAGCGATGGTATCGGTCAGGACGCTGTTAACGGCATCAGCAATATTTTTGTTAGAGGCCTGCAGCGCGCCTTCAACAGAATAGCTTGCGCGGTAGTTTTTGGTCATCTTGTTGCCGTTGGCTGCGGTAGCAATAATGGCGATGTCTGCCTTGGTGGCGATGTTGTAACGCACGCTACCCTGAGACACGTCGGCGTACAGCTGGCTCACGATGATTTGCAGGTTAACAGCACCGTTTGGACCAATCATATAACCGCGTGCGGTCATCTGTTTTTCCAGCACTTCTTGCAGCAGGAAACGCAGATCGCGGGATGCAGTCAGCGTTACCAGTTGATTGTCGCGGGTGACTTTGGCCAGAGCCTGATCCTGACGCTGATCGGCCCCATTAATGCTGAGGGTCACACCCATCAGGCTAGGGTCCTGCTGCGGCAGGGTAATTTTTGGCGAAACGTCAATGGTGGTCGGTGGCGTTGCGCATCCAGCTAACATAAACAGCGCGACTAACGGAAAGAGGATTTTTTTAAACATGCCAGGGGTTCTCAGTGGATCTACATTTTATGGTTAGAGAAAATTCCCGCCATCATAACATTGCCAGAGACGAGGGGAAGTGGGTAACGCATGTAAATTCATTGCGTTGTCCGTTTATCTACTTTGATGAGACCATAAATGGACTTTTTGCAATAAACCGGACAGTTGAATCAGTGAACTTCATTCGTTTGGCTGAGAAAATCAGATAAACGCTAATTTTTTGTTGCTAAGGTGTAATGGAAACGGTAAAAGCGGCTAGTATTTAAAGGGATGGGTGACATCTCAGCGTTGTCGGAGGAAAAATTTCATGATGATTCGTGAGCAAATAGAAGAAAAATTAAGGGCAGCGTTCCAACCCGTGTTCCTCGAAGTTGTGGATGAAAGCTATCGTCACAATGTTCCGGCAGGTTCTGAAAGCCACTTTAAGGTTGTGCTGGTCAGCGATCGCTTTACAGGTGAACGTTTTCTTAATCGTCATCGGATGATTTACAGTACGTTAACGGCGGAACTCTCCACAACCGTACATGCGTTAGCCCTGCATACCTACACCACCAAGGAGTGGGAAGCATTGCAGGACACGATTTTTGCATCGCCTCCCTGTCGTGGAGCGGGAAGCATCGCGTAGAAAAACGGATTTGCAACAACCGGCGCTTTTCCAGTATGTTGCTACAGATTATGTGAAAACGGCCTACGGGCCGTTTTATTTTGTCTGAATTCTGAGTCAGTCGTACAGTATTCAGACAAAAATTAGCCGGGAATTGTGAAAAAAGCCGCAGCAACGCGCGATAACCGTTCTCGACTCATAAAAGTGATGCCGCTATAATGCGCGTCTTATTTTTCGGAATGTCTTCGGGATGATTCTGACGACAGGGAATGTGATTGATTTTGAGAACATCCCGGTTCCGCGAAGCCAACAACCTGTGCTTGCGGAGAAGAGTTGACCGAGCACTGTGATTTTTTGAGGTAACAAGATGCAAGTTTCAGTTGAAACCACTCAAGGCCTTGGCCGCCGTGTAACGATTACTATCGCTGCTGACAGCATCGAAAACGCTGTGAAAAGCGAGCTGGTCAACGTAGCGAAGAAAGTGCGTATTGACGGCTTTCGCAAGGGAAAAGTACCGATGAATGTTGTTGCTCAGCGTTATGGCGCTTCTGTTCGCCAGGACGTTCTGGGCGACCTGATGAGCCGTCACTTCGTTGATGCAATCATCAAAGAAAAAATTAATCCGGCTGGCTCTCCGAACTACGTTCCGGGCGAATACAAACTGGGTGAAGATTTTACTTACGCGGTAGAGTTTGAAGTTTACCCGGAAGTTGAGCTGAAGGGGCTGGACGCAATCGAAGTTGAAAAACCGGTTGTTGAAGTCACCGACGCTGACGTTGACGTCATGCTGGACACCCTGCGTAAGCAGCAGGCGACCTGGAAAGACAAAGACGGCGCTGCTGATGCAGAAGACCGTGTCACCATCGACTTCACCGGTTCTGTAGACGGCGAAGAGTTCGAAGGCGGCAAAGCGTCTGACTTCGTACTGGCAATGGGTCAGGGTCGTATGATCCCAGGCTTCGAAGAAGGCGTTAAAGGTCACAAAGCTGGCGAAGAGTTCACTATCGAAGTGACCTTCCCGGAAGACTACCACGCTGAAAACCTGAAAGGTAAAGCGGCTAAATTCGTTATCAACCTGAAGAAAGTTGAAGAACGTGAACTGCCGGAACTGACTGAAGAATTCATCAAGCGTTTCGGCGTGGAAGATGGTTCTGTTGCCGGTCTGCGTGCTGAAGTGCGTAAAAACATGGAACGCGAGCTGAAAGGCGCCGTGCGTAACCGCGTTAAGTCTCAGGCGATCGAAGGTCTGGTAAAAGCGAATGACATCGACGTTCCGGTTGCCATGATTGACAACGAAATCGACGTTCTGCGTCGTCAGGCTGCACAGCGTTTCGGTGGCAACGAGAAACAAGCTCTGGAACTGCCGCGTGAACTGTTCGAAGAACAGGCTAAGCGTCGCGTTGTTGTTGGCCTGCTGCTGGGCGAAGTTATTCGTACCAACGAGCTGAAAGCTGACGAAGAACGCGTAAAAGGCCTGATCGAAGAGATGGCTTCTGCTTACGAAGATCCGAAAGAAGTGGTTGAATTCTACAGCAAGAACAAAGAGCTGATGGAAAACATGCGTAACGTCGCTCTGGAAGAGCAGGCTGTTGAAGCGGTTCTGGCGAAGGCAAAAGTGACTGAAAAAGCCACTACCTTCAACGAACTGATGAACCAGCAGGCGTAATTCGTCGCGTTTTTAGCACGAAATTCGCACATAAGCCCGTCACCTTCCGGTGGCGGGTTTTTTTTGTCACGCATTTTGCATGGGAAGGGTGCGAAAACAGCGTTTCAGTGTTAGCGTTACAACAAAAGATTGTTATGCTTGAATTATGGCGATGTCGTACCCATTACTGAGGGACTAGCTGATAATCCGTCCATAAGGTTACAATCAGCACAGCAGGTTTTTTCAAATTTTATCCAGGAGACGGAAATGTCATACAGCGGCGAACGAGATAACTTTGCACCCCATATGGCGCTGGTGCCGATGGTCATTGAACAGACCTCACGTGGCGAGCGCTCTTTTGATATCTATTCTCGTCTACTTAAGGAACGCGTCATTTTTCTGACCGGCCAGGTCGAAGACCATATGGCTAACCTGATCGTGGCGCAGATGCTGTTCCTGGAAGCGGAAAACCCAGAAAAAGATATCTACCTGTACATCAACTCCCCGGGTGGGGTAATTACCGCAGGGATGTCTATCTATGACACCATGCAGTTTATTAAGCCGGACGTTAGCACCATTTGTATGGGCCAGGCGTGCTCAATGGGCGCGTTCCTGTTGACTGCAGGGGCAAAAGATAAACGCTTCTGCCTGCCTAACTCTCGCGTCATGATCCACCAGCCTCTGGGCGGTTACCAGGGCCAGGCAACGGATATTGAAATTCATGCCCGTGAAATCCTTAAAGTGAAAGGGCGCATGAATGAACTTATGGCGCATCATACGGGTCAATCGCTTGAGCAGATTGAACGTGACACCGAGCGCGATCGCTTCCTCTCTGCTTCTGAAGCAGTAGAGTACGGTCTGGTCGACTCGATTTTGACCCATCGTAATTGATGCCCAGGACGCAAGTGTGTCGCTATACACTTCATCCTTCACGCTACCTCTTTGTTGGCTGCTAGCGCTCCCCCCAGTTACTTACTTATGTAAGCGCCTGGGGAGTCGCTTAGTTGCCGCCTCGATGTAGCTCGAATGATTTTGTGTATATACTAATGAAGGGCGGCACAACGCTGACAAGCGGCTTGCGCCTGAGAATGGCATTTGCGTCGTCGTGTGCGGCACAAAGAACAAAGAAGAGGTTTTGACCCATGACAGATAAACGCAAAGATGGCTCGGGCAAATTGTTGTACTGCTCTTTTTGCGGCAAAAGCCAGCATGAAGTGCGCAAGCTGATTGCCGGACCATCCGTGTATATCTGCGACGAATGTGTTGATTTATGTAATGACATCATTCGCGAAGAGATTAAGGAAGTCGCACCGCATCGTGAACGCAGTGCGCTGCCGACGCCGCATGAAATTCGCAACCACCTGGACGATTACGTTATCGGTCAGGAGCAGGCGAAGAAAGTGCTGGCGGTCGCGGTATACAACCATTACAAACGTCTGCGCAACGGCGACACCAGCAATGGCGTCGAGTTGGGCAAAAGTAACATCCTGCTGATCGGCCCGACGGGTTCCGGTAAAACGCTGCTGGCTGAAACGCTGGCGCGCCTGCTGGACGTTCCGTTCACTATGGCCGACGCCACCACCCTGACCGAAGCAGGTTATGTGGGTGAGGACGTTGAAAATATCATTCAGAAATTGTTGCAGAAGTGCGATTACGACGTACAGAAAGCGCAGCGCGGCATTGTCTATATTGATGAGATCGACAAGATCTCGCGTAAATCAGACAACCCGTCCATCACGCGTGATGTTTCCGGCGAAGGCGTACAGCAAGCGCTGTTGAAACTGATCGAAGGTACGGTTGCTGCTGTGCCTCCGCAGGGCGGACGTAAACATCCGCAGCAGGAGTTCTTGCAGGTTGATACCTCTAAGATCCTGTTTATCTGTGGCGGTGCATTTGCCGGTCTGGATAAGGTGATTGCTAACCGTGTTGAAACCGGCTCCGGCATTGGTTTTGGCGCGACGGTAAAAGCCCAGTCTGATAAAGCCAGCGAAGGTGAACTGCTGTCGCAGGTTGAGCCGGAAGATCTGATCAAATTTGGTCTGATCCCTGAGTTCATTGGACGTCTGCCGGTGGTGGCAACGTTGACCGAGCTGAGCGAAGATGCGCTGATCCAAATCCTGAAAGAGCCGAAAAATGCCCTGACAAAGCAGTATCAGGCGTTGTTCAATCTTGAAGGCGTGGATCTGGAATTCCGTGACGAAGCGCTAGATGCTATCGCCAAGAAAGCGATGGCGCGTAAAACCGGTGCTCGTGGTCTGCGTTCTATCGTTGAAGCTGCACTGCTCGACACCATGTACGATCTGCCTTCTATGGAAGACGTCGAAAAAGTGGTTATCGACGAGTCCGTTATCGGTGGTCAGAGCAAGCCATTACTGATTTACGGTAAGCCGGAAGCGCAGCAGGCATCTGGCGAATAATTAACCATTTTATACAATCGGTTAATCAAAAAGGGGGGATTTTATCTCCCCTTTTATTTTTCCGTAAACATGGCGTTGAATGTGTGGGAAACATCCCCATATACTGACATACATGTTAAAGGTGGTAATAAGAAGCACAGCAATGCCACCTGATTACCTGGCGGACACTAAACTAAGAGAGAGCTCTATGAATCCTGAGCGTTCTGAACGCATTGAAATCCCCGTATTGCCGTTGCGCGATGTGGTGGTTTATCCGCACATGGTCATACCCTTATTTGTAGGGCGGGAAAAATCTATCCGTTGTCTGGAAGCGGCCATGGACCATGATAAAAAAATCATGCTGGTCGCACAGAAAGAAGCATCAACGGATGAGCCGGGTGTAAACGATCTTTTCACCGTCGGGACCGTGGCCTCTATTTTGCAGATGCTGAAACTGCCTGACGGCACTGTAAAGGTGCTGGTCGAGGGGTTACAGCGCGCGCGTATTTCTGCGCTGTCTGATAACGGTGAGCATTTCTCTGCGAAAGCGGAGTACCTTGATTCGCCGGCCATTGATGAGCGCGAACAGGAAGTGCTGGTGCGTACCGCAATCAGCCAGTTCGAAGGCTATATCAAGCTGAACAAGAAAATCCCACCAGAAGTGCTGACGTCGCTTAATAGCATTGACGATCCTGCACGCCTGGCGGACACCATCGCTGCGCACATGCCACTAAAACTGGCGGATAAGCAGTCCGTGCTGGAGATGTCAGACGTTAACGAACGTCTGGAATATCTGATGGCAATGATGGAATCTGAAATCGATCTGCTGCAGGTTGAGAAGCGTATTCGCAACCGCGTGAAAAAGCAGATGGAGAAGTCCCAGCGTGAGTACTATCTGAACGAGCAAATGAAAGCCATTCAGAAAGAACTCGGCGAGATGGACGACGCGCCGGATGAAAACGAAGCGCTGAAGCGTAAAATCGACGCGGCGAAAATGCCGAAAGAGGCAAAAGAGAAAGCGGAAGCAGAACTGCAGAAGCTGAAAATGATGTCTCCGATGTCGGCAGAAGCGACCGTGGTTCGCGGCTACATCGACTGGATGGTGCAGGTACCGTGGAACGCGCGTAGCAAGGTCAAAAAAGACCTGCGTCAGGCGCAGGAGATCCTCGATACCGATCATTATGGTCTGGAGCGCGTGAAAGACCGCATCCTTGAGTATCTTGCGGTTCAAAGCCGAGTCAACAAAATCAAGGGGCCGATCCTGTGCCTGGTAGGGCCGCCGGGGGTGGGTAAAACCTCTCTGGGGCAGTCCATTGCTAAAGCGACCGGGCGTAAATACATCCGTATGGCGCTGGGTGGCGTGCGTGACGAAGCGGAAATCCGCGGTCACCGCCGGACCTATATCGGTTCAATGCCGGGCAAACTGATCCAGAAAATGGCCAAGGTGGGCGTTAAAAACCCGCTGTTCCTGCTCGATGAGATCGACAAAATGTCTTCCGACATGCGTGGCGATCCGGCGTCCGCACTGCTTGAAGTGCTGGATCCCGAACAGAACGTGGCGTTCAGCGATCACTACCTGGAAGTGGACTACGATCTCAGCGACGTGATGTTTGTTGCGACCTCTAACTCCATGAACATTCCGGCACCGCTGCTGGATCGTATGGAAGTGATCCGTCTGTCCGGTTATACCGAAGACGAGAAGCTGAATATTGCTAAACGCCACCTGCTGCCGAAGCAGATTGAGCGTAACGCGCTGAAAAAAGGTGAACTGACGGTCGACGATAGCGCCATTGTGGGCATTATTCGTTACTACACCCGTGAAGCGGGCGTGCGTAGTCTGGAGCGTGAAATCTCCAAACTGTGCCGCAAAGCGGTGAAACAACTATTGCTTGATAAGTCACTGAAACATATCGAGATCAATGGCGATAACCTGCACGACTATCTGGGTGTGCAGCGCTTTGACTACGGCCGTGCGGACAACGAAAACCGCGTAGGTCAGGTCACTGGTCTGGCGTGGACTGAAGTGGGTGGCGATCTGCTGACCATCGAAACCGCCTGTGTGCCGGGTAAAGGCAAGCTGACCTACACCGGTTCTCTGGGCGAAGTGATGCAGGAATCCATTCAGGCAGCGCTGACCGTGGTACGCGCACGTGCGGAGAAACTGGGTATTAACCCGGACTTCTACGAAAAACGTGATATTCACGTTCACGTCCCTGAAGGGGCAACGCCGAAAGATGGTCCAAGCGCAGGTATTGCTATGTGTACCGCACTGGTATCGTGCCTGACCGGTAACCCGGTTCGTGCGGATGTTGCCATGACCGGCGAGATCACCCTGCGTGGTCAGGTTTTGCCGATCGGTGGTTTGAAAGAAAAACTGCTGGCAGCACACCGTGGTGGTATCAAAACGGTCTTAATTCCTGATGAAAACAAACGTGACCTGGAAGAGATTCCGGACAACGTTCTCGCCGATCTGGACATCCATCCGGTGAAGCGCATTGAGGAAGTTCTGACTCTGGCACTGCAAAACGAACCTTCAGGTATGCAGGTTGTGACGGCAAAATAGTGACCTCGCGCAAAGAGCGTCAATAAAAACAGGGCTGGCAGGCCATTTCGGGCTTGCCAGCCTTTTTTTGTATAGCTAATTTAGATGACGGATTAGGCTTGCCATCATTAACGGGTGTTGTAAGGGCATGGCAGGCCTGATATAACTGCTGCGCGTTCGCACTTTGAAGGATTCAGGTGCGATATAAATTATAAAGAGGAAGAGAAGAGTGAATAAATCTCAACTGATCGACAAAATTGCTGCAGGGGCTGATATCTCTAAAGCTGCGGCTGGACGTGCGTTAGATGCAATTATTGCTTCTGTTACCGAATCCCTGAAAGAAGGTGATGACGTAGCGCTGGTAGGTTTTGGTACTTTTGCCGTTAAAGAGCGTGCTGCCCGTACTGGTCGCAACCCGCAAACTGGTAAAGAGATCACTATCGCCGCGGCTAAAGTACCGGGTTTCCGTGCAGGTAAAGCACTGAAAGACGCGGTAAACTAAGTGATTCCCCCTTTGGGGATGTGACTAAGTACAAGGGCGCATCAACAGATGTGCCTTTTTTATTTGTGATTCCGGGACTTTCTATGTGTTGTGGGCTGACAATCGCCCCAGTTTCTTGTCACAATAGACCTTTCCACGCAGCGTTCAGAAAACGCTATGCTGCGTGAGGTATACAGTCACCTACAGCGGAGTGTGGTTACACCATGATGGACAGCTTACGCACGGCTGCTAACAGTCTCGTGCTCAAGATTATTTTCGGTATCATTATCGTGTCGTTCATTTTGACCGGCGTGAGTGGTTACCTGATTGGCGGAAGCAACAACTACGCCGCAAAAGTGAATGGCCAGGAAATTAGCCGCGGGCAGTTTGAGAATGCGTTTAACAGTGAACGTAATCGCATGCAGCAGCAGCTGGGCGATCAGTTCTCTGAGCTGGCGGCGAATGAAGGCTACATGAAAACGCTGCGTCAGCAGGTGCTGAATCGTCTGGTAGACGAAGCGCTGCTGGACCAATACTCTCGCGAACTGAAGCTCAGCATCAGCGATGAGCAGGTTAAACAGGCTATCTTCTCAACGCCTGCTTTCCAGGTTGACGGTAAATTTGATAACAACCGCTATAACGCAATTGTAAATCAGATGGGGATGACCGCAGACCAGTATGCTCAGGCGCTGCGTAACCAACTCACCACCCAGCAGTTGATCAACGGCGTAGCCGGGACAGAGTTCATGCTGAAGGGGGAAACGGACGAACTGGCGGCGCTGGTTGCACAGCAGCGTATCGTGCGTGAAGCGACTATTGACGTCAACGCACTTGCAGCGAAACAGTCGGTTTCCGAGCAGGAAGTTGCCAGCTACTACGAGCAGAATAAAAACCACTTTATGATGCCGGAGCAGTTCCGTGTGAGCTACATCAAGCTGGATGCTGCAGCTATGCAGGAAACAGCCAGCGATGCGGATATTCAGTCTTATTATGACCAGCATCAGGATCAGTTCACTCAACCGCAGCGTAATCGCTACAGCATCATCCAGACCAAAACGGAAGATGAAGCCAAAGCGGTACTGGATGCGCTGAACAAAGGTGGTGATTTTGCCGCCCTGGCGAAGGAAAAATCTGCCGACATTATCTCTGCCCGTAACGGCGGTGATATGGGATGGCTGGAAGAATCCACCACGCCAGAAGAGCTGAAGAATGCGGGTCTGAAAGAAAAAGGCCAACTGTCAGGCGTGATCAAGTCTTCTGTGGGTTTCCTGGTTGCTCGTCTTGATGATGTCCAGCCAGCGCAGGTTAAACCGCTGAGCGAAGCACGTGACGAGATTGCGGCGAAAGTGAAGCAGGAAAAAGCGCTGGATGCCTACTATGCGCTGCAGCAGAAAGTCAGCGATGCGGCAAGCAACGATAACGAATCCCTCGCGGGGGCTGAGCAGGCAGCGGGTATGAAAGCCGTTGAAACGGGCTGGTTTAGCCGTGACAGCCTGCCTGAAGAGCTGAATTTCAAACCGGTTTCAGACATCATTTTCAATGGTGGCCTGGTTGGTGAGAATGGCACTCCGGGCAGCAACTCTGACATCATCACCGTGGATGGCGATCGCGCGTTTGTGCTGCGTATTGCTGAGCACAAAGCGGAAGCTGTTAAGCCGCTGGCTGAAGTGAAAGATCAGGTAACCGCGCTTGTTAAGCATAACAAAGCAGAGCAGCAAGCGAAGCTGGATGCCGACAAACTGCTGGCTGCGCTGAAAGCCGGTAAAGGCGATGAAGCAATGAAAGCGGCAGGTCTGAGTTTTGGTGAAGCGAAAACCCTGAGCCGTACAGGTCAGGATCCGCTGAGCCAGGCGGCGTTTGGTCTGGCGCTGCCGGCGAATGACAAGCCGAGCTACGGCGTAGCGAACGATATGCAGGGCAACGTTGTTCTGCTGGCGCTCGACGCGGTGAAAGCGGGTTCAATGCCAGAAGAGCAGAAGAAAGCAATGGTTCAGGGGATTACTCAGAACAACGCGCAGATTGTCTTCGAAGCGCTGATGAGTAACCTGCGTAAAGCGGCAAAAATTAAAGTCGGTGACGCGCTGGAACAGCAGCAATAATCGAGACGCTTCGCAAAAAATTGCAAAAAGTTGTATACACCAAAGGCCGCTTTCGCGGCCTTTTCCATTTCTGAATTTTGCCATTTGTCTGCTGTTCTCCACCTCGCTATCGTGATTCCACTGTTAACAAACAAGGAGAAAACAGTATGAAACATGGAATCAAAGCACTGCTTATCACCCTTTCATTAACCTGTGCTGGCGTGAGCCAAAGTACCCTGGCCGCGGAACCGGTCGCTAAAAGCCAGGCGGTCCAGACCAAAGCAGAGGGGGCGGGTGCGGCGCATAGCAAAGCAACGGTACCGACGAAAGCCAGCGATGATGAAGGCACCAGGGTAAGCATCAATACCGCGTCGGCGGAGGATTTAGCGCGGGTCATGAATGGTGTCGGGCTAAAGAAAGCGCAGGCGATTGTCAGCTACCGGGAGGAGTACGGGCCGTTTAAAACGGTTGATGACTTAAAACAGGTGCCGGGAATGGGCAGTTCACTGGTGGAGCGTAACCAGGCTGTTTTAACACTTTAATAACTTGCAGAGCGCTGAAAATTTGCCAGACTGTAGAGGTCATACCAGTTATGACCTCCTTATCCTCAAGTCTATTCCTATAAAAACAAATTAGGGTTCCTGCGCTATGCAAACACAAATCAAAGTTCGTGGTTTTCATCTCGATGTCTATCAACATGTTAACAATGCCCGCTACCTTGAGTTTCTGGAAGAAGCCCGCTGGGACGGTCTGGAAAACAGTGATAGCTTCCAGTGGATGACCGCGCACAACATCGCTTTTGTGGTGGTTAACATTAATATCAACTACCGGCGTCCCGCCGTGCTGAGTGATCTGCTGACCGTCACCAGTCAGGTACAACAGTTAAATGGCAAAAGCGGTGTGTTAAACCAGACCATCACGTTAGAGCCGGAAGGGCAGGTAGTGGCCGATGCGTTGATTACCTTCGTCTGTATCGATTTAAAAACGCAGAAAGCGCTGCCGCTGGAAGGGGAATTGCGCGAAAAGCTGGAGCAGATGGTGAAGTAAGGGAAGATTGCCGGGCCTGCAAACATCAGGCCTGCAAATGATACCGATTTGTAGGCCGGATAAGACGCATTAGCGTCGCCATCCGGCATTATCATCGCGATAAATTACTTTAACCCGGTTTTCTGCTTCATGGCCGCCATCACTGCCGGTTTATCCGCCAGATAATGGTTCAGGCCGTTGGCACGCAGGTTACAGGCGGCACACTGGCCGCAACCGTCGCCCTTAACGCCGTTATAGCAAGTCAGCGTCTCTTCACGCACCAGATCCAGCTTGCCCCAGTAGTCGGCCAGTGCCCAGGTTTCGGCTTTATCAAGCCACATCAACGGGGTTTCAAAGCGGATATCTTTTGCCATGCCCAGACTTACGGCATGATTCAGCGCTTTGACAAACTCATCGCGACAATCAGGATAGCCGGAGAAATCGGTCTCGCAAACGCCAGTAATGACCGCTTCCGCTTGCACCTGATATGCATAAATCGCCGTCAGCGTTAAGAACAAAATATTACGTCCGGGCACAAAGGTGTTGGGAATGCCGTTGGCTTCCGGTTCGTAATCCGGTACCGGAATGTTATCGCGGGTCAAGCTACTGACCGCCAGTTCGCTAAGCAGCGTGACGTCGAGAACTTTGTGTGCGCGTGCGCCGAGTTTTAAGGCCAGGTCACGTGCGACATCAATCTCAGCGCGATGGCGCTGACCATAATCAAAGGTCACACAGTGCACTTCATCATATTGATGCAGCGCCTGCGCCAGACAGGTGGTGGAGTCCTGACCTCCACTAAATACGACAACGGCACGTTTCATGGTTTTTCCTGACAAATAACGAAAACCCTATGGTAGCGCCTGGGCGCGGCGTCGACCAGCTTCTTCACGATGAAGGCGGCGGCAGCCAGGCCTCGGTGAATTCAAACCAGCCTCTGGGGTTGAGCCGCACGCCGTTGACGCCCGGTGGGGCGCTAATGCGGTAATGGTAATTAAACAGCGGCGTTAGCGTGGCGTCATTCATCAGGTTAGTGAAAACCTGCTGTAACGCCGCGTGACGATGATCCTCATTAGCCTGGGTTTGCAGCGCATCCAGCGTGGCCTGTAGATGAGAGAATGCCGGGGCATCCAGAACATGTGGCCAGAGCTGATCGCAGCGTAGCCACTGCTCAAGTGTATATTCTGGTGCTTCGCCAATCAGACGGTCGCCCATCATCAGGTCGGCCTGGGCCAGAGGATGGTCACTGTCCCAGTTCTTAGCATTGTGAAAAATCAGCGTTAACTCGCAGCCCAGCGTTGCCAGTACCTGGCGAAGCTGTTCGGCCATGGCGTGCAACTCTACTGGCAGGTGATATACCAGCGTCAGTTTTTCCGGCAGGGCCACTTCATCCAACTGATCCCATTGCGGAATGGTCCACCCTGGCAGCAGCGCATTGCTTGGGGTAATCAGATTCTCTTCCACCTCAAGCGTCTGCAACAGGGAAGAGCGGTGGATGATATTGACCAGCCGACGCGCCTGAAGCACGTTCAGCCGTGCGCTTTTCCTGAGGGTTAAATAACAAAATCCGAGGCTGATCCCGCTACTGACCTGGCTAAGCATCGGCAGTTCCTCAGGCTTGCCAATGGCAATTTGCACCGGATGGCGGCAGCTGGTACCCAGATCCTGGTCGAAAAGCTGCGGTGTTATCCAAAATTCAATGGCTTTCAGCAACGGGTGGCTGAGGTGATAGTGGTCATGGCTCTCGATACGGACCAGCTCCGGTGTAAACAGCGTCAGCCTAAACGGACCGGTGCCGACGAGCGGCTGTTCCGGGTGCGCCAGATGACTGCTGTAGCTGGCCAGACGGTGTGCCAGCCAGAAGTCGGGGCGATGTAAAATAAACGTCAGGCATTGAGGGTGAGTCACCTCAATACACTTTACGCTGATAAATAATTTATTGAGCGCGGGCAGCTCCAGCAGATGTTGCAGGCGTTGATGTAGCTGCGAGGTGCTGAGCGCGTCACCGTTATGCCAGTGCAGCGTGGATCGAATATAGAAATCCCAGCGCAGGCCGTCGGCGGAGATATCCCAGTGGTGGGCCAAATCACCGCAGGGGCGCTGGGTCGTACTGTCAAAACGGGTCAGTCCGGAGAAGACTTGCCCGGCAAGATGTTGTTCGGCACGACCGGGGAGAAAGCCGGGGCGGAGGGGATCAAGTGGGCGATAGTAGGGAATACGCAGGGTTGGCGTATCGTTATGCCACTGGCCGCCCATAAACGGCTGCAGCAGCGTTCTTAATTCTCCGGGAGCCAGCTGTGCCAGCTCCAGCACGCTACGCTGTTCTCCCTTTTGCAACGCCTGCTCCATCATCGTATTGCGCAGCGAGTCGGGCGTGACCAAAAAGCGCAATTGTCCCCGTTTCCCGCGTCCTGAGCGTGCTTCCCATGCCAGCCAGCCCGCCTCCTGTGCCTGGCGTAGCAGCGTACGGACATGGCGCTCGCTGCAAAAACAGCGTTCAGCCAGTTCGCCGACGGTGACCGACTGCGGCTCTCCGTTTGAGGGCTGCCAGAGGCGTTGGTACTGATTCAATCGATTCAAAAGTCGCATTTGCACTTCATCCTTCGGGCAACATAAACCCGGAACAATTCGTTTTATCTATTCACTATTACTTCCGTATATCTCAGGTGATACTGAACCACAAGTTAACCGCGTCACAGTGTGGAGAAAGAAATGGCTCGTCTGGCTGCATTTGATATGGATGGCACCCTGCTGATGCCGAATCACCATTTAGGTGACGAAACACTCTCGACGCTGGCGCGCCTGCGTGAACGCGACATCACCCTGACGTTTGCCACTGGCCGCCATGTGCTGGAGATGCGTCATATCTTAGGGACCCTCTCGCTGGACGCATTTTTGATAACGGGTAACGGGACGCGTATTCATTCGCTGGAAGGGGATGTACTGCATCGTCAGGATCTGGCACCCGAGGCAGCAGATATCGTCCTGCATCAGAAGTGGGATACCCAGGCCAGCATGCATGTCTTCAATGACAATGGATGGTTCACCGGGCAGGAGATCCCGTCGATCCTCAAGGCGCATGTGTACAGCGGATTCCGTTATCAGGTCGTGGATGTGAAACGTATCCCCGCGCATCAGGTGACGAAGATCTGCTTCTGCGGCGATCATGACGACCTGATACGCCTGCGCATTCAATTGAATGAGGCGCTGGGTGAGCAGGCAAATCTCTGTTTTTCCGCCGTAGACTGTCTTGAAGTGCTGCCGCTGGGCTGTAACAAAGGCTCCGCGCTGGCGGTACTGAGTGACCATTTAGGTTTTTCTATGGCTGAGTGCATGGCATTTGGTGACGCGATGAACGATCGCGAGATGCTGGGCAGCGTAGGGCGAGGTTTGATTATGGGCAACGCCATGCCGCAATTAATTGCTGAGCTTCCTGATTTACCGGTGATTGGACATTGTCGCAATCAGGCGGTATCGCACTTTTTAACACATTGGCTGGAT
>NZ_SZWV01000005.1:0-15174 GCF_005280945.1 Citrobacter sp. wls718 | reverse complement strand
CAGACCATTAGGTCTGGCTTTTTTTTGCCGGTTTACTGGGTATTCAGCAGTTGGGCGATTTCCGCTTTCCATGGTGTCAAATCGCCAATATGCGCATTAACCCACTCTGGGTTGTAGTAGGTCTCAAGATAACGTTCGCCGCTGTCGCACAGTAACGTTACCAGTGAACCTGTTTCTCCAGCCTCACGCATGCGGGCGGCAAGTTGCAGCGTACCCCACATATTGGTCCCGGTTGAAGCTCCGACTTTGCGGCCCAACTGCGTTTCCAGCCAGTGCGCGGTAGCGACGCTGGCGGCATCCGGCACGCGCAGCATTTCATCAACCACGTCCGGAATGAAAGAGGGCTCGACGCGCGGGCGACCGATACCTTCGATTTTACTGCCCACCGGGCTGCGTAATGTGGCGTCACGCGCCTGCCAGTATGGCAGAAAAACAGAGTTTTCCGGATCGACCACCATCAGCCTGGTGTCGTAACCCTGGCAGCGAATGTAGCGCCCAATGGTTGCTGACGTGCCGCCGGTTCCGGCGCTCATCACAATGTGGCGGGGAACGGGATGTGGCTCGCATGACATCTGGCGGAAGATACTGTCGGCAATATTGTTATTGCCGCGCCAGTCGGTAGCGCGCTCAGCGTAGGTGAACTGATCCATATAATGGCCGTTGAGTTCACGGGCCAGCTGTTCAGACGCGGCATAAATTTCGCAGGCGCTTTCCACGAAATGGCAGCGACCGCCGTAAAACTCAATCTGCTCAACTTTGCGTTTTGCCGTGCAGGACGGCATGACGGCGATAAACGGTAGCCCCAGCAGGCGGGCGAAATAGGCTTCAGAAACCGCCGTGGAGCCGGAAGACGACTCAATAATGGTGGTGCCTTCTTTGATCCAACCATTGCATAGTCCGTACAGGAACAGTGAGCGCGCCAGTCGATGTTTCAGGCTACCGGTCGGATGTGTACTTTCATCTTTCAGGTACAGCTGAATCCCCGGGAACGCCGGAAGTGACAGGCGGATAAGATGAGTATCTGCGGAGCGTTGATAATCCGCATTGATTTCATTGATGGCGTTTTTAACCCAGGAGCTATTCATCATTAATATCCATTTGTCATTTTGTGCCTAGAGTAACGAAAAGCACGGAAAAAATTGTTGCTATTTAGCCTTTAAAATAGAATGTAGGGAGAAAATTCTTCTCTGTGGAGTGGATATGTTAGACAAAATTGACCGCAAGCTGCTCAGCTTGCTGCAACAGGATTGCACCCTTTCTTTGCAGGCACTCGCAGATGCCGTTAATCTGACAACCACCCCCTGCTGGAAACGACTCAAGCGACTTGAGGATGACGGCGTTCTGCTTGGCAAAGTCGCGCTGCTGGATCCCGAAAAGCTGGGACTTGGGTTAACGGCCTTTGTGCTGATCAAAACGCAGCATCACAGCAGTGAATGGTACTGTCGCTTTGTGACTGAAGTGACCGGGATGCCAGAGGTACTGGGATTCTGGCGCATGGCCGGGGAGTATGACTACCTGATGCGAGTGCAGGTCGCCGACATGAAACGCTATGATGACTTCTACAAACGGCTGGTGAACAGCGTGCCGGGGTTGTCGGACGTTACCTCAAGCTTTGCGATGGAACAGATTAAATACACAACTGCTCTACCTATTGAATAATTCTCCCGGCACTCATTGTCGGAAATCATGTCAGGACATAACGCGTGCGATTATTTGCTCAATTAAGCTGGTACTTTCGCCGGGAGTGGCGTCGCTACCTCGGGGCAGTGGCCCTGCTTATCATCATCGCTATCCTTCAACTTATTCCGCCTAAAGTGGTCGGTATTATTGTTGATGGCGTGACGGCTCAACGCTTCACGACCGAACGCCTGCTAATGTGGGTTGGCACAATTGCGCTGATTGCGGTGGTGGTCTATTTGCTGCGCTACGTCTGGCGCGTGCTGCTGTTTGGGGCATCCTACCAGCTGGCAGTTGAGCTGCGCGAAGATTATTACCGTCAGTTGAGCCGTCAACATCCTGAATTTTATCTGCGCCATCGCACGGGCGATCTGATGGCGCGCGCCACCAACGATGTTGACCGGGTGGTGTTCGCCGCCGGAGAAGGTGTGCTGACGTTGGTCGACTCGCTGGTGATGGGCTGTGCGGTGCTTATCGTCATGTCTACGCAAATAAGCTGGGAGTTGACGCTATTTGCCTTGCTACCGATGCCGGTGATGGCGTTGATGATTAAGCGTTACGGCGATCGGCTTCATAACCGCTTTAAGCAAGCGCAGGCGGCATTCTCCAGCCTCAACGATCGTACTCAGGAGAGCCTGACCAGCATTCGCATGATTAAAGCCTTTGGTCTGGAGGACCGGCAGTCGGCCTTATTTGCCGCAGATGCGCAGGATACCGGTAAGAAAAATATGCGCGTCGCGCGCATCGACGCCCGCTTCGATCCCACCATTTATATCGCTATTGGTATGGCGAACCTGCTGGCGATTGGCGGTGGAAGCTGGATGGTGGTTCACGGTTCGCTGACGCTCGGTCAGCTGACCAGCTTTATGATGTATCTCGGTCTGATGATTTGGCCGATGCTGGCGTTGGCGTGGATGTTTAATATCGTCGAGCGCGGTAGCGCCGCCTACAGCCGTATTCGCGCCATGTTGGCGGAAGCTCCCGTGGTTAATGATGGCACGGAACCCGTGCCGGAAGGGCGCGGGGAACTGGCGGTTGCGATTCGTGAATTCAGCTACCCGCTGATGGCGCGCCCGACGTTGGAAAACGTTAATTTCCAGCTTAAGCCTGGGCAGATGCTGGGTATTTGTGGGCCGACCGGTGCGGGAAAAAGTACCATTCTGTCGCTGATCCAGCGCCACTTTGATATTACCCAGGGCGACGTGCGCTTTCATGACATTCCGCTGACGCGCTTACAGCTTGATAGCTGGCGCAGTCGGCTGGCGGTTGTTAGCCAGACGCCGTTCCTGTTTTCGGACACCGTCGGCAACAACATTGCACTTGGACGCCCGCAGGCGACGCAGGCCGAAATCGAACATGTGGCGCGCCTCGCCAGCGTGCATGAGGATATTTTACGTTTGCCGCAGGGATATGACACCGAAGTGGGCGAGCGGGGCGTGATGCTCTCGGGTGGGCAAAAACAGCGAATTTCTATTGCGCGCGCGCTGCTGCTTAATGCGGAAATTCTGATTCTTGACGATGCGCTGTCGGCGGTAGACGGCCGTACCGAACATCAGATCCTGCATAACCTGCGCCAGTGGGGCGAGGGAAGAACGGTTATTATCAGCGCCCACCGACTGTCGGCGCTGACGGAAGCCAGCGAGATTATCGTGATGCAGCACGGACATATTGCCCAGCGTGGCGACCATGACACGCTGGTCCAGCAACCCGGTTGGTACCGCGATATGTATCGCTATCAGCAGCTGGAAGCCGCGCTGTCTGATGCCCCTGCGTTAAATGAGGAGGTGGCGAATGCGTAGCTTTGGGCAATTATGGCCGACGCTGAAACGGCTGCTGCGCTATGGTTCACCGTGGCGAAAACCACTGGGCATTGCGGTGGTGATGCTGTGGGTGGCGGCGGCGGCAGAAGTCAGCGGTCCGCTGCTGATAAGCTACTTTATTGATAACATGGTGGCGAAAAACAATTTGCCGTTGGCGATGGTGGCTGGTCTGGTTGCGGCTTATGTCGGTCTGCAACTGCTGGCGGCGGGACTGCACTATGCGCAGTCACTGTTGTTTAACCAGGCTGCCGTCGGTGTGGTGCAACAGCTACGCACGGATGTAATGGATGCTGCGCTGCGCCAACCGTTGAGTGAATTTGACATCCAGCCCGTCGGACAGCTTATCTCTCGTGTAACCAACGATACCGAAGTGATCCGCGACCTGTACGTGACGGTCGTGGCGACGGTACTGCGCAGTGCGGCTCTGATTGGTGCCATGCTGGTGGCGATGTTTAGCCTCGAATGGCGTATGGCGCTGGTGGCGATGGCTATATTCCCGGCGGTGATGGTGGTGATGGTGATTTATCAGCGCTACAGCACGCCGATTGTGCGCCGCGTTCGTGCCTATCTGGCCGATATCAACGATGGCTTCAATGAAGTCATTAACGGTATGAGCGTGATCCAACAGTTTCGCCAGCAGGCGCGCTTTGGGGAGCGCATGGGCGAGGCCAGCCGTTCGCACTACATGGCACGCATGCAGACCTTGCGGCTGGACGGTTTTTTACTGCGTCCGTTGCTGAGCCTGTTTTCCGCCCTGATCCTCTGTGGTTTACTGATGTTGTTCAGCGTGACCTCTGGCACGTCCATCGAGGTTGGCGTGCTGTATGCGTTTATCAGCTATCTCGGGCGTCTGAATGAGCCGCTGATTGAGCTGACGACCCAACAATCTATGCTGCAGCAAGCGGTTGTCGCCGGTGAGCGCGTCTTCGAACTGATGGACAGACCGCGTCAGCATTATGGCGATGATGATCAGCCGCTGAAGAGTGGCAACATTGAGGTTGATAACGTGTCATTTGCTTATCGCGATGACAATCTGGTGCTGAAAAATATTAGCCTGTCCGTGCCTTCACGCAGTTTTGTGGCGTTGGTTGGGCATACCGGTAGTGGCAAGAGTACGCTCGCCAGCCTGATGATGGGCTACTATCCGCTGACGCAAGGGGAGATCCGTCTGGACGGGCGCCCCCTCTCCTCGTTGAGTCACGGCGTCTTACGTCAGGGCGTCGCGATGGTGCAGCAGGATCCGGTTGTGATGGCGGACACCTTCCTGGCAAACGTCACGCTGGGCCGCGATATTTCTGAAGATCGAGTGTGGCAGGCGCTGGAGACCGTACAGCTGGCTGAGCTGGCACGCGGTCTGAGTGACGGTATTCACACCCGATTGGGCGAACAGGGCAATAATTTGTCCGTGGGGCAGAAACAGCTGCTGGCATTGGCGCGGGTTCTGGTCGAAACGCCGCAGGTACTGATTCTGGATGAAGCCACTGCCAGTATTGACTCCGGCACGGAGCAGGCCATTCAGCAGGCGCTGGCTGCTGTGCGCGAACACACTACGCTGGTGGTGATTGCCCATCGACTCTCCACGATCGTGGAAGCAGACACCATTCTGGTGCTGCACCGGGGGCAGGCCGTCGAGCGCGGCACACATCAGCAATTACTGGCGGCGCAAGGCCGCTACTGGCAAATGTATCAGCTGCAACTGGCCGGTGAAGAGCTGGCGGCCAGTGCGCATGAGGATTCCATTATTGCCTGATGGCGCAGTGCGTTTCAGGCCTACGGCTAAATTGGTTCAAGAAGCATCAACAATCTGGTGCAAAAATGTAACGCACTATGCACCGTTATAGTGCGTTTTTTCTTTTTCTACCCCAGCCGCGCCCTGCGAGCCTGAATCACCCCGCGTTTTTCATTTCTGGCACACCCCTTGCAATATTCATCCTGTGTATCTGCAGCCACTACTGAATTCTGACTGGAGGGGATCTATGAAGCTGGTTACCGTGGTAATCAAACCGTTCAAACTGGAAGGCGTCCGTGAAGCACTGTCTTCTATTGGTATTCAGGGGCTGACCGTCACCGAAGTGAAGGGCTTTGGTCGACAGAAAGGCCATGCCGAGTTGTATCGGGGAGCCGAATACAGCGTCAATTTTTTACCGAAGGTGAAGATTGATGTGGCGATTGCCGACGATCAGCTTGATGAGGTGATCGACGTCATCAGCAAGTCGGCCTACACCGGAAAAATTGGCGACGGCAAAATTTTTGTCGCCGAGCTGCAACGTGTGATTCGTATTCGTACCGGCGAAGCCGACGAAGCCGCACTGTAACTTCTGGCACACAGTGATAGGAAACCAAAAAATGAAGATAGCAACGATGAAAACGGGTATCGCTTCACTGGCACTGCTGCCGGGGCTGGCGATGGCAGCGCCAGCCGTCGCGGACAAAGCTGATAACGCCTTTATGATGATATGTACCGCGCTGGTGTTGTTTATGACCATTCCGGGCATCGCGCTGTTTTACGGCGGTTTGATTCGTGGCAAGAACGTTCTGTCGATGCTGACGCAGGTGACGGTGACGTTTGCACTGGTCTGCATTTTATGGGTGGTGTATGGCTACTCGCTGGCCTTTGGCGAGGGGAATAGTTTCTTCGGCAACTTCAACTGGGTGATGCTGAAAAACATTGCCCTGACGGCGGTAACGGGGAGTTTCTACCAGTACATTCACGTTGCGTTCCAGGGCTCATTTGCTTGCATCACCGTTGGACTTATCGTTGGGGCGCTAGCTGAACGCATTCGCTTCTCTGCGGTACTGATTTTTGTGGTGGTATGGCTGACGCTGTCCTACATTCCGATTGCGCATATGGTCTGGGGCGGTGGTCTGTTGGCCTCCCATGGCGCGCTGGATTTTGCGGGCGGGACGGTGGTGCATATCAATGCCGCGATCGCCGGGCTGGTGGGTGCTTATCTGATTGGCAAGCGTGTGGGTTTTGGCAAAGAGGCTTTCAAACCGCATAACCTGCCGATGGTCTTTACCGGGACCGCAATTCTCTACATCGGCTGGTTTGGTTTTAACGCAGGTTCTGCGGGGACGGCAAATGAAATCGCTGCGCTGGCCTTTGTGAATACCGTGGTGGCGACCGCTGCTGCCATTCTCGGCTGGATCTTCGGTGAGTGGGCGCTGCGCGGTAAACCGTCGCTGCTGGGGGCGTGTTCTGGTGCCATTGCGGGCCTGGTTGGCGTGACCCCTGCTTGTGGTTACATTGGCGTCGGCGGTGCGTTGATCATCGGGGCAATTGCCGGTCTGGCGGGGCTGTGGGGCGTGACGATGCTGAAGCGTTTTCTGCGCGTTGATGACCCGTGCGATGTGTTCGGTGTGCACGGCGTTTGCGGCATTGTCGGCTGTCTTCTGACCGGGGTGTTCGCCGCCAGTTCGCTGGGTGGCGTAGGTTTTGCTGAGGGCGTGACCATGGGGCATCAGGTGCTGGTGCAGCTCGAAAGCGTGGCGATTACCATTGTCTGGTCCGGTGTGGTGGCCTTCATCGGCTATAAGCTGGCGGACATGACGGTAGGGCTGCGCGTACCGGAAGAGCAGGAGCGCGAAGGGCTGGATGTGAACAGCCACGGTGAAAACGCCTACAACGCTTGATATTTCACTCTGCCGGATGGTGCTAAACGCTTATCCGGCCTACGACAGATGTAGTCTGTAGGCCGGATAAGACATCAGTTGCGATTGCGCATCACCCCTTCCTGTACGGTAGAGGCAACCAGCACGCCGTCCTGTGTATAAAATTCCCCGCGCACAAAGCCCCGGGCACCGGAGGCAGAGGTGCTCTCGACGTTATACAGCAACCACTCATTGATATTGAAAGGACGATGGAACCACATCGAATGGTCGATAGTGGCTATCTGAATCCCTTTCTCCAAAAAACCAATTCCGTACGGTTGTAGCGCCACAGGCAGGAAGTTCAGGTCGGAGGCGTAACCCAGCAGATACTGATGCACGCGTAGGTCGTCCTGCACCGTACCGTTGGCGCGGATCCACACCTGGCGTGCCGGTTCGGCGACATGGCCTTTGAGCGGGTTATGAAACTCCACCGGACGCACTTCCAGTGGGCGGTCATTGATAAATTTCTCTTTCAACAGCGGCGGCAGCAGATGTGCCACTGAACGGGCAATTTCGGTTTCGGATTTCAGCGCGTCGGGCCCGGGTGCGTGCGGCATGGTTTTTTGATGTTCAAAGCCATCTTCCGGCGCCTGAAAAGAGGCGGTCATGTAGAAAATGGGCTTCCCGTTCTGGATGGCGGCAATGCGGCGAGCGCTGAAACTGTTACCATCGCGCAGCACTTCGACATCGTAAATTATCGGTTTTTGGCTATCGCCGGGACGTAAAAAGTAGCTGTGAAAGGAGTGCACCAGCCGCTCTTCCGGCACGGTTTCTTTAGCGGCATACAGCGCCTGTCCGACGACCTGCCCGCCAAAAACCTGGCGTAATCCTAAGTCTTCACTTTGGCCGCGAAAGAGTCCTTCTTCAATTTTTTCCAAATTCAACAATGTCAGCAAACTTTTTAGTGCCAGACTCATAGGTGCTCTCCAGGTCATGTCGATGTCGCAGCGAAGTAGGCAGAGTATAACGCAATTTTGAAAGTGGTCCGATGGGTGCAATTGTCTGAATTACCGGTCGATTGCAGGCAAAAATAGCTACTTTGTGCCACACTTAGTCACGTTATGTTTTTGTTAACCACTCTTCTGGCGAGGAAAGTTCTCGCTGGTGCATTGACGATAAGGAGAATTTAATGAAACTCGTGCACATGGTAAGTGGTTTAGCCGTTGCGGTCGCGCTGGCGGCCTGTGCTGATAAAAGTGCAGATATTCAGACACCTGCGCCAAGCCCTACTACGTCAATTGCTGACACACAGTCAAAAATTCAACAGCCGAATGTTTCTGGTACGGTGTGGATCCGCCAGAAAGTTGCGCTGCCACCGGATGCCGTACTGACCGTCACACTGTCGGACGCTTCGCTGGCGGATGCCCCGTCAAAAGTTCTGTCGCAAAAAGCGGTGCGTACTGAAGGGAAGCAGGCGCCATTTAGCTTTGTGCTGCCGTTTAACCCGGCAGATATTCAGCCGAACGCCCGTATTTTGTTAAGTGCAGCCATTATGGTGAATGACAAACTGGTGTTTATTACCGACACCGTGCAGCCGGTTATCAACCAGGGCGGTACCAAGGCCGATCTGACGCTGGTTCCTGTTCAGCAGACGGAAGTTCCGGTTCAGGCCAGCGGTGGTGCGGCAACTACGGTGCCGTCAACGTCTCCCACGCAGGTGAATCCGTCTTCAGCCGTCCCTGCACCTACGCAGTACTAAGACTGGCATAACCCTCTCCGCCAGGGGAGGGTTAATACACCCAGCGATAACGTTGTAAATCGATGTGCCCACTTCCCGAAACCACCACCCCTTCAGACAGCAATGCCTGACGCTGGCGCTGTAGATCCGGCCCGGTCAGCGATATAGCACCATGGCGATTAACGACTCGATACCACGGCAGGGTGCTGCCTTCGGGAAGCCGTTTGAGGACGCCGCCGACCTGACGCGCTGCACGCGGAGATCCGGCAAGTCTGGCGACATCACCATAGGTAGTGACGAATCCTTCGGGGATTGAGGCGACAATTTGCCAGACGCGTTGGGGGAAAGAGTCTTGTATATCCATCATTTATTCCTGCGCTAATTCCCCAGCATAATCTGGAATGGCGGGTGAGTGAAGCCGCATTGCACAAGAAAACAGCATCTGGTGCTGGATGGGTTGCAATTACACGGTGCAGCAGTGATAATGCGCCTGCGCGTTGGTTAACAACGCTCTCAATGGGGGCTCTGTTGGTTCTCCCGCAACACTACTCTGTTTACCAGGTCAGGTCCGGAAGGAAGCAGCCAAGGCAGATGACGTGTGTGCCGGGATGTAGCTGGCAGGGCCCCCACCCAATTCTGCCGTTCGGCAATCTTTTTCACCTTTCCTCGTCACTTAGATTATTTTACGTATTTTCCCATGACTTGCCTGTGAACGCAGAGTGTCCCAGATCGGCTGCAATGTGTTGAAGGCGGCGCGCATCGTGTCATCCGGCAGCGCGAAGGGCATGCGTAAGAAACGATCGAATGCACCCGCTAACCCAAAGCGCGTTCCGGTACCTAACTGAATACCGGCGCTGTCGGCGCGAGTGGCAAACAGCGTCGCCAGCGTATCGGGCAATTCTACCCAGAAAGATAACCCGCCCTGCGGTTGGGTAAATTGCCATTCCGGGAAATGCGATCGCATCAGAGTATGGCACTGGTTGCGTCTGGCGGTGAGCAGTTGTCTTCTGTCCGGGAGAAACTGCGCGGCGTTATCCAGCAGCCAGCCGGTAGCGAGCTGTTCCAGCACCGGTGAGCCTAAATCGAACGTGTCGCGGGTTTGCACCAGTGCGGCAATAGTCCGTGATGACGCCCGCACCCAGCCAAGACGTAATCCTCCCCAGAAACTTTTACCGGCAGACCCCAACATAATGATGGGTGCATCGCGATTGAAGGCGGCAAGCGGCGGTGGTGGCGGGGCGTCATACCACAGATTGACCATGGTTTCGTCCACCACCAGCGTGGTGTGCGTTTTGGCGGCGATATCGGCCACCACCTGGCGTGTGGCGGCGTCCATGCAACGTCCGGTAGGATTGTGAAAATCCGGCATCAGGTAGGCCATGCGTGGGGCGGTTTGTGCGATGGTGGCGACAAGACCCGCAGTATCCCATCCCTGTTCAGGCAGCGACACCCCCACGGGTCGGCAGGAGGCCCCCTGAATCGCCGCAATAGCGAGCGGGTAAGTGGGATGATCAACCACTACGCGATCGCCTGGACCGGTAAGCAACCGCAGGATCAGCGCCAGCCCGCTGACTGCACCATTGACCACCATAACCTCATCCGGCTGCGTGGGTAATCCGCGTTCGCAGTAATGCCGGGCAATGGATTCGCGCAAAGACGGTAGCCCCTGGGGCAGATACCCGGAACTTAATAGATGCTGCGGTATGGCAAACAGCGCCTGCTGGTAAGCCTGATGAATTTCGGGACCTGCGCTGAGCGCGGCGGTGGACAGATCGAGTGCGGTACCGGTGACGGTGCGAGTCGGTACATGGCGAATATGTTCCGGCAGGATCACCCGTGAGCCGCTACCCTGGCGGCTTTCCAGATATCCTTCTTCCCGCAGCTGTGCCATTGCGCTGGCGATAGTTGTTCGGCTGACTTCCAGCACCGTAGCAAGTTCGCGCTCGCCGGGAAGCCGGCTATCCAGCGCCAGCCGGCCATCCAGTATCAGCAGACGCAAGGCTTCGGCCAGCTGTCGCCAGATTGGGGTACGTGAGGGACTCTCCTGCCAGTGCCCGAGCAGGCGCTGGAGAGACTGACTTCCATAACGGCGAGATGACATTGCAGTCCACTTTTTGGAAACTGGTCATTAATCATAGTGCCAATTGCGTTGAAGATGAAGACTGTCTGCGCAGGGAGAGGAGAAAAGCATGCTGCGTCGTTTACTGCAATTGTTTATCGGGCTGATGCTTTACGGCGTGTCGACGGCGATGTTTGTGCGTGCGGATTTAGGCGCTGATCCCTGGAACGTTTTTCATCTGGGTGTGGCAAATCTGTTGTCGATGAACATCGGCTTGGTGATTATTGCCGTGGGCGTATTGGTCCTGTTGGCATGGATCCCACTACGCCAGCGTCCGGGGTTTGGCACATTGAGTAATGTCATTATGATTGGGCTGGCGGCTGATGTGGCGCTGATGGTAATCCCGGGATTTGAATCCCTGTTTGCCCGCAGCGGTTTGTTGGTATCTGCGGTGATACTGAACGCCTTAGCGACCAGTCTGTATATCGGTGCGGGGTTCGGTGCTGGCCCACGTGATGGTCTGATGACCGGCATTCACGCGCGTACCGGTTGGCCGGTGAGGCGAATTCGAACGGCCATCGAAGTGTCGGTGTTGTTTATCGGTTGGCTACTCGGGGGAACCCTGGGCGTTGGTACGGTGCTGTATGCACTGGCGATTGGTCCGCTCATTCAGCTTTGTCTGCCGTGGTTTCGGCATCAGCCGCAGTCACGCATTCGGGTTCGGAATGAACCTACGGCATGATCGCGGGCTGACGACTAAACTTAATCTCGACTGACGCGGCCAGAATTGGCTTGCCGCGCAGTAAACTTCGGAGGCTTTTCTCATGAAGTATGTTGATGGTTTTGTGGTTGCCGTACCCGCTGAAAACAAGGAGGCGTATATCGCGATGGCGGCAAAAGCGGCTCCGCTTTTCAAGGAGTTCGGTGCATTGCGCGTGGTGGAATGCTGGGCTGACGATGTCCCTGACGGCAAATTGACCGATTTTCGCATGGCGGTAAAAGCGCAGGATCATGAAGAAGTGGTATTCAGCTGGATTGAGTATCCTTCAAAAGAAGTCCGTGACGCGGCGAATCAGAAGATGATGTCCGATCCCCGAATGAAGGAATTTGGCGAATCGATGCCCTTTGATGGCAAGCGCATGATCTACGGTGGATTCTCGCCCATTATGGATGACTGACGTGACTGGCTGTGCGGCGTGCCGCCAGCCATCTCAATCTTTTCGCATGTCGGCTACAGTCGTGTCTCCGCCCACAGGATAAACTCTGCCTTTGGCAATGCCTTACTGTATAGCCAGCCCTGGCCGTACTGCACGCCATGCTGTCGTAGCCACTCTTCCTGATTTTTCGTCTCGATACCTTCTGCCACCATTTCCAGCTTCAGCGTTTTTGCGATCTCGATAATATGCGGCGTCACGTTGTTGTATCCCAACGCATCCACGAACGATTTATCGATCTTCAAAATATCGACATCCAGATCCTGCAAGTAACTGAGACTGGAATAACCGGTGCCAAAATCATCAATGTAAATCGAATGGCCTGCCTGGCGGTACTTGGCGATGAACGGAGCGCTGGTTTTCGGATCGGCAAAGGCGCGTTCTGTGAGTTCGAGTGCAATTTGCGACGGGTTTATCTGATAGTGATTCACCTTCCGGCTGAGCAGACCTGGCAGCGTTTCTGATGTCAGATTATCGGCTTCAAGATTGATGGAGATATGCTGCTCCGGATGGTGATGAAGCCATTTGCCCAGATCGTCAAACACGCTTTCGATAATCAGGCGAGTGAGAGGGGTTGTCAGGCCGGTCTGCTGTGCCAGCGCGACGAAAATCTCTGGTGAGAGAAAACTGCCATCGGGCTGCGGCCAACGGGCCAGCGCTTCGGCACCTACCACTTTCCCGGTACGAAGAGAAATGATCGGCTGATAGTACACCTTAATTTCACGGCGCTGGATAGCCTCCTGCAACTGATGATGGGGAGACTGCAAACGACGTAAAATACGCAGAACAAAGGCGGCGGTCAGCAGACCGATAAGAATTCCCGCCGGGAGCCAGATAAGCGCCTGTCGGTGCCATATTTTTTTCAGCGGCAGCGTAGATGCCCAGCTGACGACGGTAATACCTAATGCAGGGAAGGGGCGGGCGTTGTAAATAACGCCCTCTTTTTGCAAATGCGTAGTGGCATTATCTTGTTGAAAATTTTGCAAAATATCTTCTGGTAGCGTTCCGCTACTGGTGACAATCCTGCTTTTATCGGCGCCAATAATGGCGACATCAATCGGCCACGAACCAAACGGAACAACGTCAATGAACGTGGCGGGATCGACCATCACCACATAGTTTTCGCTGCCTAATGCAGCCATAAAACGCTGGATACCTAAGTCGTTATCCGTGGTTAACCAGGCACGGTAGCCATCCTCGGTGACTTTCATCGCCGCAGGGAAGGCGACAGCACGGCTTTTATTCTCGAGGGAAGAGCATTGCGGGACGTTGTCCTTGAGGTACACCACTTCCTGAATGTAACGATAGCTGTATGACAAACGACGCATTTCCAGTAAATGTTCCGTTCCGCAAGGTTCTCCCTTGAAGGTCTCAATCTGGCGTAATGCTTTTTTCGCCTGCTCGCCGACCCTTTCTGTGCGCAAAGCAACCCGGCTGGTGTAAGAATCAAGCTCGTCCATAAATTTAGTTTCAACCTGACGATACGCCAGCCACAGACTCAAACCCACTGGCGCAAGGATGGACAGAATCAGTATTCCGGTCACCAGGCCGATCAAATGTCGTGTTGTCACAGTGATATCCTTATTTACACAGCGTAGGGAAAGTATATCCGAAAGTGAAAAATCTATTCGAATGACCTAATAGATTTAAGAGGGGTATTTCCAGACTAATTACCCACTGTGTAAATGAGGTTGAGCCAGGGACGAGAGTAGTGTACTTTATTGTTATGTTATAATGTAACAATTAGAGGTTGCTATGAAACCGGATATCCATCCTTTTTATCGTACTGTGGTATTCCACGACACCAGTGCCAATGAGTACTTTAAGGTCGGTTCGACCATCAAAACGGAACGTGAGATTGAATTTGAGGGACAAACGTATCCCTACGTGACCCTTGATATTTCGTCTAAATCACACCCGTACTACACCGGGAAGCAGAAGACGTTCGACAACGAGGGCAGTGCGGCGCGCTTCCAGAAACGTTTTGGCCATTTTATTGGCACTAAGCGAGGTTAATATGCAGGTTCTTAATTCACTTCGCAGTGCCAAACAGCGCCACCCTGACTGTCAGATAGTCAAACGCAAAGGGCGTTTGTATGTTATCTGCAAAACGAATCCGCGATTTAAAGCGGTGCAGGGCAGGAAGAAAAGACGTTAGACATTTTGCCAACATTTCAGGGAAACCAGTGCGTGCCAGCGGGTACGCACTTTTTTATTGGCTGGTAGGCAAGCTACTGACCGGCAACTTCTGCGCGAGTTAGCGTGAAGACGTCGTAGAAAGAGAGTTCGCCTTTCCGCGCCATCATTTTTTGCAATTGGGCTTTACGTTCGCCATCCACCCGCGGTGAATGCAGAATGGTCTCGATAAGCGCTGGCGGAACAAAACGGGTGTTATACCATTCGCCGTTATAGCAGACTCTGAAGTCCAGCACGTCGATGTCTTCGAAACGGTAACGCGGCGCGACGTCAAAAAAGAAAAAACCATTGAGGATGACAAACAATACCACCAGCAGCCACACTGAATCGACCAGCGTTTCTGATTGCAGCATAACCGCCAGCGTGGCGAACCATGCGACATACATGCCAATAAACAGTCCCGGATACTTGCGAATGAAGCTGATGCTAAAGCGCGGTCTGTTATCGCGCTTTTCGCGCACATTTAAGTCGTCAATTGTTTCGGTGAGCAGGCGCTGTATTTCTGTCATCTCTTGCCTTCGTGATGTCTTCAATATTCAGGTGGGATCGACCCATTTTAAGAGGGGATAGTGCCTGAAAAAAGCAACAGATTAACCACAATTTAGCATAACAGTTACATTTGAACGTATAGCGTTTTGATGAGGCGCGCAGGATTGCCGCCTACAACGGTGTTTTTGACCCAACAGGTTATGCAGGACAGTCTGCATCTTCTGTTTGCCGAACGTTCATTATGGCAAAACAATAAAACGCAATGCGCACAGGGGAGCGTTCCCATTACCTTATTGTGATCGAAGTCACCTGATTTGAATTAAATAACTATTGTAAATATGAGGAGGTGGTCAGCCAGACAAACAAATCTAAGGAAGGTGCGAATAAGCA
>NZ_SZWV01000008.1:0-10421 GCF_005280945.1 Citrobacter sp. wls718 | reverse complement strand
CGGTGTTTCAGGGGGCTACATCACTCTTCGTGAGAGCTTGATTGTTCTCATCATAAGCCTTTTCGAGCATATTGATTGCTAGAGAAGCGGTCTGATAGGACTGTGATTCGGCCTGATGCTGATAGTGTTTATTCTGGGTAATATCAACACGCCCCATTAGGATGGCCTGAATATGATCCGTCACTCCAGCGATTGCCAAGAATGTATTTATGTTATGTCGCGGTACATGCTTTTTGATAATGACACGGGACCCATCATCTTCAAAAAGATTAAAGTGATCAAAGATTGATTTTCGGTTTTGTGTTCCGCCTAACCACGCTTCTATTGAGTTTTCATCAAGTGGAAAAATATGTTGCAATGAAACAAAATCTTTACCAAGTCCAAATGCACCTTCCGGCATGATGAACATCAGGTCTTCATAATTGAAGTGTTCCCAGTCACCATTGTTTTTGGCTGAAATTATGCACTGGTGCCCAGGCTCGAAGTTTTTTGCTTGAGCGTAACGCTGATAAACATAATCATTCAACTGTTCTTTAGTGAAGTACCAGCTGTTCTTCTGTTTATGAACGGGTATTACCTTAGGTTTATGTCCACTAAAGTTCGCAATGGAATTCCGAATACTCTTTCCAAGATCATTCCTAGAGCCACCAGAACCACTAAACATGATGTCTTCAAGATAATTTTGCTCAATCCATTCATCAGGATAATCAGCGATCTTATCTGGGAGCAGGTTAGTGAAATTAGAATCTCTGAAGCCCTGAATCGTTTTACGAAACCCCAAGGTCAATTCTTGAACAGATTTATAAATCATCTCAACGACAGAATAAGTGCTTGGCGCCAGCCAATGGATCCGCCATCCAGCCTTTTTCGCACCAAGATACTCAATACCCAACCTGTAAGTAGGCCAGTCTTGATCTATTGCGTGCTGACGTTTTTCTTTATCCGTGATTTCTCGCTTAACCAAAGAAGTCATTTTCAGCAACATTATTTCTTGGAAACGGAAACCGCAAATAATTGTGAGTAATAACATATTGTAAAAGATACGCTGATAACTATTCTCAGCTAAAGCGATCAACTCAATAACACACATAAATGCACGGATTGATATGAGTCTTTCATCATCAGTTTGCTCAGGGGTGGCTTCTTGCGCTTTCTTCCTTTCTTTAGTGCTGTTAGAACCATTTCGACAAGGATACTTATTTTTGACTTCAATATTAACTAAGAAAAGATCATATTGACGTAGTAAAGCAATGGCCTTTACTGCAATATCGCAATAGTCACTGACATTATCAGGACTGTCAGAATTCTCATGATGCCGCTCCATCGCTGCATGAATAATATCGGAAGTCAGATACATTGGGTGCGTTTGACTTGTTTTATTTACCATTTCCCAATACCAGCGCTTCATCACCTGTAATGGTTTGTCTAGTGTAGAACCTGATGGTAATCCGCCAGTGATACACACCAGATGCATGTGATAAGCTCGCATAAAATCCTGAAACTCCGAAGAAATATTCATTTGTGAGAGCCCCTTAACACGACTAGAAACTTCGTCCCACTTAAAGCCGCGATCTTTTGTTTCTTTAAGCCATGCAACACCTTTCTCACCAAAATGCCAGGAACCGGCATTCCACTCCAATTGCCCAACGGCATTGTAGGCAACAAGACGCTCTTCAAATTTTGCTTTATATTTCTCTATATAAATAAGAAGATTATCCGCCTGTTTATTAAGTATTGTTATTTGCGTAGTCATTGTCTAAATAGCCCTCCGAACGTTTGCCATTTCAATGCGAGCCATAACCTGATTTACATGCTGTTTCAGCCGCACTAATTCCTTGAGAAGTGGATGATTTAAAACGCCAGCATCATCGGCAACATCACGGACATTTTGGATTTCATCATTCAGAGAAAGAAATACTTTTTTGTGGTTTCCATCTATAAATGGTTTGAAATACAGGCAGCCGTAACATCCACGACCCTGTGCAAAGGGGCACATGTCTTCTTCATAATTACATCCACCGAGATGGTAATGAAGTTGCCCACCAATTGACCCTGCAACATTGCGGCCTTCCCATTCGCTGCTGTGAACCAAATTCCCAGTCAACATGAGTGCCATCATGTTCTTAAACACAGGGTTGCGACCCAAAGCTGCCTCACGAATATCAGCCATCTCAGGGGTGGCTGCAATGTATCGATCTGCAACAACATAAGAGGATTGACCCAATATATAAGCTATCTCAGGAGCACTGGCACCACTCATTGCCATTGAGTGACCAACGTTGTGACGAAAGAGGCTTGCGGTATATACAGGTAGTTGATAATCATCGTTTTTTACTGCCTCCTGAATCTCCTGTGGTGAAAATCTGAAAAGCATTTTCTTTAATGACGCTTCCACCATCTTCATTGAAGATACTATGATGGAAAACATTGGGTCGGTATCACCAATTCCAACTAGGTACTTATACAGTAAGATTAACTTTCCAAGTTCTTCCGGAATTGCAACTCGAACTCGATCGATAGTTAGTTTTGACTTTTTGGCATATGGCACAAGTACTGAATAACGCATCCCGTACTTATTCTCGGTATCAACGATAAAATCGCCTCCGGAAAGTTTACCGATCTGTACAGGTCTGGCCCCAATGTAATATACTATGCCAATAATAATGCAGTCCCGTAATGTATCAATTTTAATGGTTTTCTTTACAGTTTCCAGATGAATGTTTTTATTTTCTTCAACATCAATTTTTGGACATAGTTTAGATGCCCAACGTTGAATGCCATTTTCTATCATTAGGCATACTTCTTCTGGTATAACGAGGTCTAGGTTTTGGTAGCGAGCCCAGTTATTGTTCCTAGGGCGTGGCACTTCCAGCAATAGATCTTCCAGCTCATTACTGTCATCCTTACTTTCGAAGAATCCACTACGATCAAGTTTTCGTAACGCATAGAGGGTGTAATAGAACTGACTGCTGTCTGAGTGATTTCGCTCAGTCTTCGCAACCAGCATTTGCATTTTTTCAATAAGGCTTTCGCGAGTGATAACCTCAATTTGTTTGAAAGTTGTTGCGACAAACTGAGCAAATTTATCAGCAACACTTGCCGAGTTCTCATTAATGTACGCGATCGTTAAGTATTTCAAGAGCTTGAGTGAAACTGGTGATAAATCACAAAAGTATTTACCAGTAGAGAATAATATAGCCACATTATTACCTGAGAATCTGTATCGCCAATCATCATGTAGATATAAATATCGGTCATCAAATTCTGTTGCATTTATTAAAAACAATCGTGTAGGGAGCTGAATATTTTCAATCCATTCAAGCTGTTCTTTTTTAAAGTGAAGGGGAGAGATTTTAAATAAATCGCCCCCGGTGATATCGCTCTCAGTTGAATAGATCTTTGAATGTGAAGTCTTCGTCATAAACATTATCTTCTAGCAAGTTGTAGGTTTTTGTTTGCGAAATGTTTGTTCCTGGGGAAGCTAAATGCATATCTGAATGTTTCGTACGCTTATAGTTGCTCTGGTTACTCACCACTTCAATAAACCGCTTGGCATATCTTAATGGAACTTTACTGGTCAGTGACCAGCCGCCTAAAGCACGAAGTTGTTCAATAGCTGGTTCAAGTACTCCATTCATTCTTGCTCGAATACCATAGTCTTGCGCCAGTATTAGTGATTCACTCAGGAGACTATTGTAAATAAACTCAAGAGTGATGTTAGCCCAAGTATGTCGCCCAACGTGTGGTGTTATATTAACCATATTATTAATAATCTTATTACTTTTCGCACGATAATGAGGGAATAGGGCAATGAATGCCGGATCAATTTTTTCCTTATAAAATGTTCTAATTGCATCGTAAGTCAATGGAGTTAACCTACCTGAGCCTTTAATAAAAACAAATTCATGGTCATCAATTTTTTTCTCTTCAAATAATGGGGACCGATATTGCTCCATATAAATGGTAAACATAATGAAGTCATCTTCGGTCAGTTCGATTTGTCGCTGTGAATGCTCAGTCTTGAGTGAAGGTTGTTGTTTCCTTGGATCAACTACATCATCTGGTAGATTTTGTACAATCAGGATGAAACGAATGTTACCTCGTGAGTCTGGAAGGGTTGGCCCCACGCAATCCTTCAACAACAATTGAACTTCACCAACACGTAAGCCATAGTTAAACATTAACCGGTGGATAAGGTAGTTACGGTATTGTTGAAATCCTGAATCGAATGGGTTTTGGGGATTAACCACGGCCGTGAATAATTCGCCGGTCTCGATATCTGAAAATTCAGGAGTGGAGGGGATTAACATGTTCGTTAGTTCGACACTTTGCTGACTGGTGATACTTTTGTATCGGTGTGCGGGTTCGTTCCTGGATACTTCAACTCTGTTGAAGACCTTAATTCTGTCAGCGAGATCTCTGTGGTTCGCCTGGTTACTCTGGTGAGCTTCAACAGGTGACATATCCTGGTATGCCAGATTCATATATCTATAGTTGAGATACTTAAGGAATCGGCCAACGTTTCTGACGTGGTTACCATAGGTGGACTTGTTGGTTCTGGAGAGTGCAGAATGTAAAAACCCGGTAGAGATTATGTCGGTCTCGTCACTCAGGTGCTGCTTCCCGAGCAGGTAAGTAAAGAAGCCATCAAGCTCCCTGATAAAACAGGAGATATTGTAGCCAGACCGATAGAAATCGTAGTCAAATGTTCGTTTGTGCTTCTTAAAGTAATAGACGTAAAAAAAACGCAGCGAACACAGAATGTTTTCTTGAGTCCCCAGATGTTTCTTGCTCAGTTCATTCATTCCATAAATTGTGGCGAACATGACCGGTAGGGTAGTCACATCATCAACTATGAGATGAGTTCTCTGGTTGTTCCTCGATAAATGTAAGATGGAATATGCCATGAACTTAGCGGATGCCCCGTAATTTTTGCGTTATGAAGTCATCGTAAGTCCACAACTAAACTTTGGCAACTGACTGATTCATCTGTAAGTTCCTGAAAGAGAGGAACTCATGAACTTAAGAACAAACCCACCATATTTAACATAATATACATTATGCGCACTATTGTAGGATCAGGAAGAATCCAGCGTTTTATGGTCATCCTTGGTCTGGTTGTTGATAGAGTCTGAACGCTATTTCTCCTGTGCGGCCTCACATAGTTATGATGTCTGTCATTGTACGATTCACAGACAAATCCATGACCTCAAGTACGCTCTACAATACAAGCGCTATAACTTTTCGGGCTTTCTCAAAGTGATCCAGTTTCATTTCCATAATCCACCATTGGGCTACTTCCATGAGCAATTCAGGGTCATCATTCTTGTTGGCAAAAAAAGCATAAAATGAGACTCCCACATCGGGTCCTTTAGCTGCAATCTTGGCTTCACATACCTTCACTATCTTTGCTCGAATACTGTCTCTCATTTTCATCCTTGGCCTTCAGAATTAACCAATACAGAAATCTTTTGGATTCGATACAGAACATGCAGGGACAGCCGATGATTTGCCGGCAACGCTGGATGCGGAAACTCTTCCACTTTTTTCATACCAAGCCGTTTCATTAAGTGTTCTGAAGGTTTGTTGAGTACCGATGTAAACGATACGACTTCATCCAGCATCAGAACCGTAAAAGCATATTGCAGACAGGCTTCAGCGGCCTCCATGGCTAACCCTTGATGCCAGTACGTTTTGCTGAGACGCCAGCCAATTTCGGTACAGGGAGAAAATGGAAATTTATCAGGCTGCGGGTGCAGACCGACACAGCCAACAAATTCATGCGTTTCTTTGGATTCAACGGCCCAAAAACCCCAGCCGCGTTGTTCTATTCCGTCCCTGAATCTCTCTGCCAGACTGTCGCTCTCCTGTCTCGTCAACGGAGCCGGAAAGAAGCGCATCACATCCGGGTCTGCATTCAGATCGGCAAATGCTGCCATATCTGTTTTTCCCCACTGCCTTAAAATGAGCCTTGATGTTTCAATCATATTGCATTCCTTACCATTATGTTTACATCATCACTCAGCGTTATTCTACGTGCTAGACACTTTACTGCGCCCTTCCCGCTTCAGCAAATACAGCCATAATGTCGTACGCTTAACGTGAAGATTGAATACGATCTCATCTTACACAGGAGATAGCTACATGGCCGACTGGAACCCTGCACTTTATCTGCAATATGGCAGCGAACGCTCAAGACCCGCAGCAGAATTATTGAGCAGAGTAGCGTTAGAAAATGTTCGTTCAGTCGCCGATCTGGGGTGCGGTCCGGGAAATAGCACGTCATTACTGTATCAACGATGGCCTTCGGCCAACATAACAGGCGTGGACTCTTCGCCAAATATGCTCAACGAGGCGCGTGCAACCTTACCGAACTGTCATTTTGTTGAAACAGATATCAGCGAGTTCCGGGCGGAGCAACCTCTTGATCTGCTTTATGCGAATGCTTCATTACAGTGGGTACCCGATCACTACGAATTATTCCCATATCTTGTCTCGCAGTTACACCGTAACGGCGTACTTGCTGTGCAAATGCCGGATAACTGGCTGGAACCAACACATATTTTAATGCGTGAAGTCGCCTATGAGCAGGATTATCCCGATCGCGGTCGATCGGCTCTTCCCGGCGTGCATGCTTATTATGATATTTTGACTGAAGCGGGATGTGACGTTGATATTTGGCGCACGACCTATTACCACATTATGGATTCACATCAGTCGATTATCGACTGGGTCAGTGCGACAGGCTTACGTCCTTGGTTGCAAGATCTGAGCGAAAGTGAGCAACGAAAGTATCTGGCTCGATACCATGAACTTCTACAGGAGCAATATCCGCTGCAGGAAAATGGCAAAATCCTGCTGGCATTCCCACGCTTGTTTATTGTTGCCAGACGCGATTTTTAATCCCCTTATACTTGCATTGGCCTTTCATTGCAGAGGCTAATGTAGGTAAATAGAAATAGTATTTAGTTGGTATTATTTTATTTCGAAAAGTGACTATTCAACAATTACTCTTCGATGAATTTGATATTATCATAAATTGGGCACCCCGCTTTCCATGCTTCCAATTGTGTTGCATTATTACCAGTCGGCCTTGATAACATCCAACGGGCCATAAGCTGGTCCAGTTGATTGTTTGTTTTCACGTCCTTTCTGGTATTGCTGCTTTTTTCTGGTTTTCTTACCGATGTCGGGGACGTTGCTACCTTGAGAATTCGTACGGCAAGTTGACAACAACCGCCCTGTACTGGGATTTTACGCATTTCAAATGTGATATCATCATACCCATGTCGATGACAAATATAGCTAAGTATGCCACTGGAACGTCTCAAATCTATCTGAAACGCCTGGCTAACATCATCCCGAGTAAACTCAGTTTTACGCAGAAAACCCCACCAGGCTACCGCCCTGTAAAGCGACATATCACCAAGATGGCGGATCTCGTCTGGAATATGAAAATGACCATGGTGTTTTTGTTGGGACTGTTCACCTGCCTTATTTGACTGATTTATCATAAAATTAACCTGTTTATTCACTATTCATAAAGAGAGGATAAGCAACGTCAAATGCTTTATTGTAAAAAGCGGGAATGAAATATATCTCATGGGTTAATGCAGTGTTGATTTTAAGATGATCAATAAAGAGATATTAGCGATTCGACGAGCCATTACTTTTTTACATGATAGTACGCAGGAATCAATTGATCTTAACCACTGTCTTTTAGTTAGATGAAATAACCTTGTAACACGCCTGTCGGTATATTTTCACACCGTAAGATTATTATGCAATTTGTGAATTAACACTTTTGGTTAATACGTTTTCCGCGTGCGAATGGTAGTGGCGAAATAAACACCCCGCATCCTTATTTAGGATGCGGGGTGTTGTCAGAATAACACCTTCACACCGAACATTGCCTGAGAATCACTGTAACCACTGTCGCCAATTTGTTGACCTACGTTTCCCCAAAGGTGCAGACGCGTATTTACTTTCGCTTCAACACCTGCTCTGAGTTCAGCGATATTTTTTGCGCCATCAACGTCACCCTGTATTTCATTCATTGATATCGAATAATTTCGGGAATTATGTAGCCAGTTAGTTTCAATAAATGGCTGAAAAAGCCGTTCTTTTCCTTCATCGCGTTGGTTATAGCCTCGCAAATACGCTTTAACCCCCAACCGGCTTTGCAGATTCCCTTTGCCTTTATCTCGGATCACGGTGCCGTTTGCCTCCTGATGATCGTCAGACGATACGTCCATCCAGGTCAACTGAACCTGGGGTTGTAGCCAGTAACTCAGGCGTGCCGTCTCCTTCAACTTAAAGGCATATCCTGCTTCAAGCGAGGCGGTCACCCCCCGTGAACGATATTTCTCTGTCGCCAGTTGTTCACCGCGAACGGTGTTATCAAACCAGTTATAAAGCATCCAGCTGTCAAGATATCCCCCGCTTTTCTCCACATTGTTGGCATACCAGGTTGCGTACAATCCGGCGCTGTAACCTGATATCGAACCGTCAGCGCGGTAATGGCTGACGTCTGACCGCGTATTACTTTGGCTGTTTGCGTAGCCGAACATGACGCCCAGATGCCAGCGCTCAACCTCGTCTGAACTCCATTGTGCGACATCACCACCTATTTGCAGAACATAACGGTTACTTTGCGTCTTCAGCTGCCCGCTACTATCACGAAACCGGGTATGCCCACCGACGTTGCGTAACCACATGCTGGTCACGTCTGACTCACCCGTTATGGGGTCAATATAGTGACTTTCGCCCAGGCGATCGTGCAAACGTGTCGTAAACAGCGTATTTCCCGCCGATTTATTCGCAAGGTAGGCGCCTAATTCAGGGCGTAAAACCGAATCGTGAGATGCGGGTTCTTCTTGTTGGACAGGTAACACCGGTGTGTCGGGATCAATAGCCGGTTCTTCTGGGTCACGTATTGGTTCTTCTGGATCGCGTATCGGTTCTTCAGAAGGAGTCCACGTATTGGTCAAATACCAATGATTCGAATCAGGAATGAGTGCGGAGTCATCCGTATTATTTCCCCGCAGTAGTGCGTAATCATAGGCGCCCGCGGTCAAACGGCCAACTGCAACAAACTCACCACCTGACTCGCCGTCCACCCGCACTACCCGTGCACCATTGAGATTACTGACCGTCTGGCTGCCCAGTGCCTGCAAAGCGACACGAGTGGTCCCTGATGTATTCCCCATCACGTGAAGTTGGTTCACCACCGCTTTTTGTTGCACGGCATCTTCTGTTGTATTGAGGATAAGAAGACCGTTGTTGCTGCTGTAATTACCGCTAACGGTCAGGATACTATTGGAACGTTTTAGTGCCTCGTCCGTTCCCGGCTGGCCAAAACTGAGCATACCGTCGAGCGACAGCGAGCGGATAGTCTGACTAAAACCATTCAGATCGACAGTCGCCGTCTCATCCACAGTGAAATCTGAGTTGCGGCTAAAGGCATCCGTACTGCCAGCCCGCAGCGTACCGTTGCGTAGCGACGTGATGCCCGTGTAGGCATTATTTCCCGACAATAATGTCGTTCCCGGACCATTATGATTGACCTGACCACGTCCGGTTATATCTGCTGCGAGTGAAAAATCGTCACTGTTATGATTAAAATTCAGTTGAACAGTGCTGGTATTGTCGGCAGTATCGCCAAGATAGATCCACGGAACGTTAATGACGCCAGCGCGCTGCGCGACGTCCCCCTCTTCAGACCCTACGTTGACAATGCCTGTACTTCCCTTACCGACGCCTAACCATAAATATTTCCCGGATTTTACCGTGCCACCATTACTCACGGTTAGCACGCCGCGTGCATCATTGTTGCCGGTTCCGTATCCCCCTAGCAAAATCGGCTTAGCGACGTCCAGTAACGAATCCTCACCATCAACCCTGACGGCACCGTTACCAAACAAGTTATTGCGATCTGTTTTACCAACATAGCCAATATTCATGTGTTCGGTTGCGACCACCTGCCCACCATTAAGAATATCGAGCTTGCCGGTGTCCTGATCGCCCACCACGACCCAGTTCGTTTTAACAGTAGATCCCGTTCCGTCAATCATGACACTGCCGTAGGCGCCGGCATAAAATTCGCCGATGCGGAGTTCATTAATTCCGCTTATTTGGCTGCCAAGCTCCACCAATAAGCGGCCACTGCCGCTGTTAGTCCCTAAAACGAGATCTCCCCCTCTCAGTATCCAGATTGCCCCATTGGTCAGGGTCACAATGCCGGCACTTCCCCGACCAATTGAGCCTGTAAGCGAAGAAATTTGGCGCCCATCAATGACCAACGCACCTGCAGAATCTTTACCAACAATCAGGCCACGAAAAGTATTCCAGACGTCGTCAGTATTTTCAGTATTTGATAACAGAACACTGGCGTTATTATGGATTGGCCCCTATATTTCCAT
>NZ_SZWV01000007.1:29276-42412 GCF_005280945.1 Citrobacter sp. wls718 | reverse complement strand
ACCCAGTGGTTGGTCATCGCACCGCGACCAAATGTTGGAGCAAGACTTGCTACCGTTGGTCCGTGTCAGACGCGCGCCTGGTTGTCGACCGCGAGCATACCCAGCGCGCGGGAGAATTTTTGCGTTAAATAGCCGGTTTCATTACTGGAGGCGGAAGCACACAGCATCCCGGTGGAAAGCCAGCGGTTAACAGTGACGCCTTCGGCGTTCTGCGCAACGTAGTTAGCGTCGCGGTCTTCTTTCATCAGCTTCGCGATGCGGTCAAATGCCTCATCCCAGCTAATTTGTTGCCACTTATCGGAGCCTGGTGCACGGTATTCCGGGAATTTCAGCCGGCTTTCGGAGTGGATGAAATCCACCAGACCAGCCCCTTTCGGGCACAGCGCGCCACGGTTCACCGGATGGTCCGGATCGCCCTCAATATGGAAGATGGATGCTTTGGCGTTTTTCGCACCGTCACCGAGACTGTACATTAACAGTCCACAGCCAACGGAACAGTAAGTGCAGGTGTTACGGGTTTCGCGGGTACGCAGCAGTTTATATTGCCGTGTTTCCGCTAGCGCTACGCCGGGTGCAAAACCCAGTGCCGCTGCCGTGGTGCCTGCCATACCGCCAGCGCAGATCTTAAAGAACTGCCTTCTGCTGACCTGCATGGTTCGCTCCTTGTTTCGACATTGTCACGTTCCCTTCGCGTAGGTGTATCGCGATCGCGAGGGAAGTGGTTGTTATTTTTCTTTGCGGACGGGACCGCAAAGGTCCAGAATTGGGTGAATTTCCCTCCGTCCAGGAGGGATTTGTAAAGAATACCACAATGTTGGTATGTGTGTTCCAATATGGTTAAAAGAAAGTGAATAAGATTATTCAAAAAAACATCGAAAATGTGACGGCTTTGACGGGATCGCGCCAGTTGACCCTCTGGAAACGCGAGGATTTGCAACATCCTCAGCCGGATGTCGTCGCTGAAGAAGTGCCCGTTGCGTTGGTGTACAACGGGATTTCGCACGTGGTGATGATGGCGTCACCGAAAGATCTTGAGCATTTTGCGATGGGCTTTTCACTTTCTGAAGGCATTATTGAGTCCCCGCAGGATATCTACGGCATGGAAGTGGTGCCTTCTTGTAACGGATTAGAAGTTCAGGTTGAGCTGTCCAGCCGTCGTTTTATGGGATTGAAAGAGCGCCGTCGAGCTTTGGCCGGTCGTACCGGTTGTGGCGTTTGCGGCGTGGAACAGCTCAATGACATTGGCAAGCCGGTTCAGCCTTTGGCGTTTACCCAGACGTTTAACCTGGCGGACCTCGATCGCGCGTTAAAGCATCTGCACGACTTCCAGCCCGTGGGGCAACTGACGGGCTGTACGCACGCAGCGGCCTGGGTCCAGCCGTCGGGGAATCTGGCGGGAGGGCATGAAGATGTGGGCCGCCACGTGGCGCTGGATAAACTGCTCGGGCGGCGTGCAATTGAAGGCGAAACATGGCGGCAGGGAGCCGTTTTAGTCTCCAGTCGCGCCAGTTATGAGATGGTGCAAAAGTCGGCGATGTGCGGCGTGGAGATTCTGTTTGCTGTCTCTGCCGCGACGACACTGGCCGTAGAAGTAGCCGAACGCTGTAACCTGACGCTGGTGGGTTTTTGTAAACCGGGCAGGGCAACGATTTATACGCATCCGGAACGTCTGGTGGCGGAGTAACGCCACCAGGCTGCCACAATGCTGCCTGAGAATGCCAGCTCCATCATTACAGCAACGGGCGAGCCGACGATGGCATTGTTCAGTAGCCAGCACAGGCTGCCACACAATGTGTATCCACGTAATTTTCCACCCTGTGTCTGAAACGACGCATAGGTCATCAGCAGGCTTCCTGCGAGCGGCAGCAGGCCCCACATTCCCTGCCAGAGATAAGCACTACACAGCAGTGACCCAATCATAAATCCCCACATGGCCCAGCGGCGTTGCGTCACGATGGTTATCGCATAACGACAGGCGGCGATGAGCATTAATCCTGCGGCGGCGGGTTGATGCAAAAGATAAAAATGAATGGCCAGCAGGCTGGTTGAGCTGGTCAACAGCACTAACGTCATCGCCCGACGCCGGAAATGAAAGGCTGAAATATCCAGCACAAAGCTGATGCAGGCCAGCAGCTGAGAGAGAAAAAATGCGTTCATCATGCGCGCCATCTTGTGAAGAGTGGCGGGACAATAATCTATGCGAAAAGCGAATGCGTTAACCTTTGTTAAGGCGCTGGCGAATGCGGGACAGGCTAACGGGCGTAATGCCAATGTAGTGGGCGAGGTCCCGCTGAGTGAGCTGCAATTCCCAACTGGGAAAGTGTGTCTGAACATACTGGTAGCGTTGTTCTGGCGTATTAAGCAGCAGCATTTGTTCTTTTTTCTCTTTGTAGATCAACTGCTGGACCAGGAGCTGTGTCTTGATGTCCTGATGTTCCGGCGCATCCAGCAATGCCAGCGAGATTTCACTGATTTCGCCCGGGGTGATCATTTGCAGGCTGTAATCTGCCGAGGTGTGGGTTAGCCAGTTCAGGTACAGAAAACAATATTCACCCGGGAAGTAAAACTCTTTCACCCGTTCTGAACCGTTGTCTGAGTGATACACCGCACGGGCAACGCCATGATGTAAATAATAAATTTTGCTTTGCCTTTCACCTTGACGCAGTAACCAACTGCCCGCGGAGAGTGGTTTTTTTCGCGAGCCTGACAGCAATTTTTGATCGTATTCGGTTGACATGTTATCTCTCAAATAATTTGAATAAGACAGGCAAATCCTTCCGCTTTTAGTTGTGCGGTGTGAGGGCTAATATTTATCACATCAAGGCACGGTGCCTTACTCAAACAACTAAATTAAAGGGTTTACATCATGAAAAACATCAAAACTTTTGTCGCAGTTATCGCTCTTGCTACCTCTTTCGGTTCTTTCGCTGCTCAGTCTGTTACCGCTACCGGGTCAACTCTGGAAAGCACTGAAGCAAAAATTGCCGCTCAGGCGGAACGTGCTGGCGCAAGCGATTATAAAATCACTCAGGCCTACAGCGGTAACCGTGTGCATATGACCGCTGAACTGCTGAAATAAAATACCTCAGTACTGTCGAAAGAGCGCCCTTGAGGCGCTTTTTTAGTTTATTCCCGCCATCCTTAACAACGCCGTCACCACAGCAGCGGCGATAATCACCATAATCAACGGCACTTTGCGCCAGGCGAGGAACACTGCAAACCCCACGCCGAGAACGCGCGCCATACCAGCAAAGTGCTCACCTTCGTAAAAGGTGGTCGCCAGGGCGACGGAGAACAGTAATACCGTCGCGGCATCGGAAAGCAGCGCCTGCGAGCGCGTGGAAAATGCCAGACGGCTCCCCAACTTTGCTCCACCTAAACGCATCAAATAGGTTCCCAGAGAGAGTACGGCGATACCGACGATAAACAGCGTCATGTTGCCCATTATTTTTTCCTCGCCAGTAAGCCAAACAGTGAAAGCAGTACCGGCAGGCCCACCGGCGCAAACGGGACGGCGGCGAGCGACAGCGCAGCACCGCTGCAGGCGCGAACCAGCGTGGTACGGTTTTTAAATGCCGGGACCACTAAGGCCAGCAGAATGGCAGGGAAAACGGCATCCAGGCCGATGGTTTCCGGTGCGGGCAGTAGCTTGCCAACCATCGCCCCAAGCAGCGTGCCCAGCGGCCAGACAATGGCAACGCCCAGGCCGCACAGCCAGTAGGCGGCTTTGCGCTGCACCGGCGTTTTTTGCGACAGGCCAAACACCACGCTTTCATCGTTCATGATATGGCAGCCGAGGAAACTGGCGGCCCGCGTTCCCACCAGATCGCGTACCGTCACGCCAAACGGCACGTGGCGTGCGTTGACCAGTAAACCGGCAGCAGCAGCGGCAAGCGGATTACCACCGCTGGCAACAATCCCGATAAACATAAACTCAGACGCACCCGCCAGCACTGTAATCGAGAGCACAAACGGCACCCACAGCGGGAAGCCGTAAGCCATCGCCAGCGAGCCGTATGACATGCCGACTACGCCGACAGCCAGACAGACTAAAAATATTGCTTTTATCGTGTCGCCTTTGAGACTGGAAAAATAATGTTTCATCCTGCTTTAGCCATATCGAACGAATTTCCATTATAATGAACGTAACAAGATTGCTTTACAAGCCGAACGATTCGTTCGATATAAAGAACATGGAGTCATGTATGACCCAACCCATCAGTATGATTGCGAAAAGCCTGGTGCGTGAACGTCAGCGTACCGGTCTGTCGCTGGCAGAAATCGCCCGCCGCGCGGGCATTGCAAAATCGACGCTCTCGCAGTTGGAGGCGGGCAATGGCAATCCTAGCCTGGAAACGCTGTGGTCGCTGTGTGTGGCGCTGGATATTCCCTTTGCGCGATTGCTGGAGCCTGTGGTGCAAAAAACCCAGGTGATACGCCGGGGTGAAGGGACCAAAGTGGTGGCGGAGCAGGCCCATTATCAGGCTATTTTACTGGCGGCCTGTCCACCGGGTGCGCGGCGAGATATCTACCTGTTGTTGACGCAACCGGGTGCTGACCGCATCTCACACCCGCATCCGCCGGGGTCTGTTGAGCATATTATTGTGACGCAGGGGAAGGCGCTGGTGGGACTGACCGACGCGCCGGAAGAGTTAGGCGAAGGGGATTACATTTGTTATCCCGCGGACCAGGCACATATCTTTAAAGCGCTGGAGCCGGATACCCAGGCGATTCTGGTTTCTGAGCAGAGCTAACTGTTATGTTGCGTTGTGCCGGATGCGGCGCGTTAGCGCCTTATCCGGCCTACAATACTACTGCAGATAAAACACTTCTTTTAGCTCCGCACTCACCGGGCTGTTGTCCGGATTAGTGGGCATCACGTCACGCATATGCTTCCACCAACGCTGACACACGTCGGTGCTGGCGACGGCATTCCAGCTCTCTTCGGATTCAATCTCAACGGTGGCAAACAACAGGCTGCGCTCCTGGTCGAGATAAATCGCGTAGTGATGCGCGCCGTGGGCTTTCAGTACGGCTTCCAGCTCCGGCCAGATGGGATTATGCCGACGCTGATACTCAACGTGCGCGTCGGCATTCACCTGCATCACAAAGGCTTTGCGGATCATAACGCCTCCAGATACAGCGCGCGGACGTCTTCGCGGCTGGCGGTGCGCGGATTGCATGGTGCGCACGGATCGGCGAGTGCTTTGTCCAGCCACCCCTCAATGTCCTCTTTGGTCACGCCTAGCTGGCTGAAGCCTGCCGGAATGCCCACGCGCTTGCTCAGGGCACGGATCGCGTTGATGGCTTCCATGCTTGCCACTTTATCACTCATGTTGCGTGTATCGACGCCCATGGCCTGTGCTATGCGGGCAAAGCGTGCCACGGCGTTTGGACGGTTAAAGTTTTCGATAATCGGCAGCAGGATAGCGTTGCAGACGCCGTGCGGCAGATTGTGCGTCGCGCCCGGCTGGTGTGCCAGCGCATGCACCAGACCCAGACCTGCACTGTTGAACGCCATCCCCGCCAGATACTGACCAAATGCCATTTGCTCACGGGCTTCGAGGTTGTGACCCTCGTCGACGGCTTTAGGCAGCCACTGGTTGATCAGGCGAATAGCTTCCAGGGCATTGGCGTCGGTTAACGGGTGCGCGCCAACAGAAACATAGGCTTCCACCGCGTGGGTCAGGGCGTCCATACCGGTAGCGGCGGTGACTGAGGCAGGAATTTCCAGCATCACGCTGGCGTCATCGACGGCGATATCCGGAATAATGTTCGGATCGATGATGACTTCTTTCACCTTGCGTGCGGAATCAATGATCACCGCATTGCTGGTCATTTCTGCGGCCGTACCCGCGGTGGTGTTAATGGCAACCAGCGGTACGCCGGCATTTTTAACTTTGCCCACGCCGGAATAGGCGGTAGACGGGCCAGGGTTGGCGGTCAGGATTTTCACCGCTTTAGCGGTATCGATCGGGCTGCCGCCGCCGAAAGCGATGATGTAATCACATTCAGCGTCCTGGTATGCGGCAAAACCTTGCTGGACCAGTTCTTCCGTTGGGTTCGGGAATACGTCGTCGAACAGATGATACGACATTTTATGCGCATCAAGGGCGGTAAACAGGCTGTCCAGCAGGCCCAGTTTGACCAGTTGACCGTCGGTTACGATCAGCGCCTTACCCCATTGCTTGTTCGCCACGAGGTTGACCATATCACCAATCGCACCAGCGCCGTGCAGACTGATTTTTGGCAGTGCCAACATAAAGCTCATAAGTATTCTCCTGAATAATAAATCCCTGGTGCCCGATGGCGCTTCGCTTATCGGGCCTACGGTTAAATAGGGACCGTCATGTAGGCCGGATAAGGCAAAGCCGCATCCGGCGTTGAATGAGGGAGGTATCAGTACAGCTCTAATGCGCTGGCCAGTGGGGTCACGCCAAAACGTTTGCCGAGAGCAATGAGCTCTTCACGCGTGATGGTTTGCTTCATACCGCCCATCGAATATATTTTGACCAAAACTTCGGCCGATTTCTCTGCGGTATCTATCAAACCGAACGCTTCGTCGAGCGTCGGGCCGCTGCCAAATACGCCGTGGAACGGCCACAACACCAGAGAATGCTGCTGCATTGAAACTGCCGTCGCTTCACCGATTTCGTCGGTACCCGGCACCATCCACGGCAGAATGCCGACGCCGTCCGGGAACACCACCAGACATTCGGTGCTGCCTTCCCACAGTTTGCGGGTGATCAGCGCAGTGCTGTTTTCCAGCACATAGGTCAGAGCAATCAGATTGGTGGCATGGCAGTGCATGATCACGCGGTCTTTGCCATCGGTGGCTTTAATGCGCTCGCAGTGGGAAAGGAAGTGTGCGGGCAGTTCGGAGGTCGGTACGGCTTCGTGGGTCAGCCCCCAAAGAATGTGGTAACCAGCGCCGTCGCTGTCGATTTTTACCACACCTAAATTGGCTGCCGGATCGAGCTGGACGTTGCGGAAGAATTTGCCGGAACCGGTAACGATAAACGGCGTGTTAGCCAGCAGCGGCATCGGCTGGCTCAGCGCGATGTAGCGCGGTTCTTCGTGGAAATCAGCGGTAAAGGGGGCGATATCAGCTTCATCCAGGCGCAGCGTCAGGTTGCCGCCGTTACGCTCATCCCAACCTTTCAGCCAGGCATCAGAAGTGGCTTTGATCATCCCCTGGACGAACCAGGAGGTAGTAATGTTTTGCATGGTCGGTGTTCCTGTTTATTGCCCGAACGGGTGTCGGGTCTTACGTAAGCCGGATAAGCGCAGCGCCATCCGGCGTAGTGTTTTGTACGTTGCCGGATGGCGGCGCTAACGCACCGTATCCGGCCTACAAGGCAGGCAGCGCCTTTAGCTACGCTTGCTCAGTACGTCTTTTTCATACGTGCGGACGTTGTCCAGCCACTGGCTGCCGGTTGGAGTGTCGTGACGCTGGCAATACATCTCCCAGACGGCCTGCCATGGCAGCGATTTCTGTTCTTCCAGCAGGGCCAGGCGGGCGGTGTAGTCGCCGCTAGCTTCGAGTTGGCGTAGTTGCTCAGTGGGTTCTAACAGCGCACGCAGCAGGGCTTTCTTCATATTGCGGGTGCCGATCACCCATGCGGCAATGCGGTTGATGGAAGCGTCGAAGAAGTCGAGGCCAATGTGTACGCGGTCGAACAGGTTATGGCGTACGATCTCGCTGGCAATCGCCTGAGTTTCATCATCCAGCAATACCACGTGGTCGCTGTCCCAGCGCACCGGACGGCTGACGTGCAGCAGCAGGCGCGGCACGTACAGCATGGCGGCAGAGATCTTATCGGAAATCACTTCAGTCGGATGGAAGTGACCTGCATCCAGGCACAGTGCGGTCTGGCGGCTGGTGGCGTAGCCCATGTAAAACTCGTTGGAGCCAACGGTGTAGCTTTCTGCGCCGATACCAAACAGTTTGCTCTCGACGGCATCAATATGATGCGCCGGGTCGAACTTCTCGCTGATGACGTCGTCCAGTGCTTCCAGCAGGCGCTGGCGTGGTGCCAGGCGGTCAATGGTGATGTCTTTCATGCCATCCGGGATCCAGATGTTCATCACCGACGGCGTACCCAGTTGTTCGCCAAAGTATGCGGAGACGCGACGGCTGGCTTTGCAGTGGTCAATCCAGAACTGGCGGATGCTGTCGTCAGCATGTGCCAGCGTGAAACCGTCGGCACTCAACGGATGCGAGAAGCAGGACGGGTTGAAATCCAGCCCTAACTGGTTCGTTTTCGCCCATTCCACCCAGTTTTTAAAGTGTTCAGGTTTGATTTGGTCACGGGATACCGGGGTATCGGATTCCAGGTAGATAGCGTGCAGGTTCAGACGCTTAGGACCCGGGATCAGGCTCAGTGCCTGCTCCAGATCGGCGCGCAGTTCAACGGCGTTACGCGCTTTACCTGGATAGTTACCGGTGGCCTGAATGCCGCCGGTGAGCGAACCTTCCGGGTTTTCGAATCCGGCGACATCATCGCCCTGCCAGCAGTGCATGGAGACCGGCAGACGATCGAGCTGGCGTAATGCCTCCTCGACATCGATACCTACCGCGGCGAAACGCAGTTTTGCCAGTTCCCAGGCTTGTTCAAGTTGAGTGGTCATGCGCAAAGCTCCTTTGTCTGTCGTGTTGATTGAAACTGCGCCTGGTAGCGGGCAATTTCACTGTCAGTATTTGGGATGAAGGTTGTCAGGTCGTAGTTAGCGGTCACCACCTGGCGGAAATCATCGACGTTGTTAAGTTCGTCCAGCGTCATCAGCTGAACGCCAATATTGCCGAGCGTAGAGGCCTCAACAGGCCCGGACATGACGCGGATACCGCATGCATCCGCGCACAGTTGGTTGAGCAGGGCGTTCTGGCAGCCGCCGCCAACAATGTGCAGTTGGTTGAAGGCGTGACCACGAAGGTGTGCCAGTTCCTGCAGGACGTCGGCATACAGCAGCGCCAGACTGTCGAAAATACAGCGCGCCAACTCAGCATCCTGAACCGGAACGGGTTGACCGGATTCGCGGCATGCGGCCTGGATTTCTGCGCTCATATCAACTGGGTTGATAAAGCGATCGTCGTTCGGGTTGACCAGGAATTGGCAGGCCGGTAGCGCTTCGGTTTTCGCGATCAGCGCGGGCAGGTCGGTAATCTGCCGTTCTTTTAATACGCGTTGCAGCAGCCACAGCCCCATAATATTTTTCAGCACGCGGTAACGTCCTTCCGCGCCGCCTTCGTTGGTGATATTTGCCGCCAGCGCGGCCTCGTTGGCATACGGTGTTTTGCTCTCAAACCCCATCAGGGACCAGGTGCCGGAAGAGAGATAAGCGCTGTTGTTATCGGCCAGCGGTGAAGCGATGACCGCGCTGGCGGTGTCGTGGCTGGCGACGGCAACCACCGGGATCTGATTTTTCTGCGGGCAGATCCAGTGACCAATCACGTTCCCCGGATGCGTTGGGCGACCAAACCAGGCTTTATCTGCGCCGGTCCATGCCAGCAGGGTGTCATCCCAGTCGTCGGTGTTGATATTGACCAACTGCGTAGTGGTGGCGTTGGTATATTCCCAGTTCATTTCGCCGGTCAGGCGGTAGCCGAAGTAGTCGGGGATCATCAGGGCATGCGCCACCTGTGGGACCAGCTCTGGCTGCTGTTCGACCAGCGCGCGGAGCTGATACAGGGTGTTAAAGGGCAGAAACTGAATGCCGCTCCGACGATAGATCTCGCTGTTACCCAGTTGCGCTAAAGCTTGCGACATCATGCCGGTAGTGCGGCTGTCGCGGTAAGAGACCGGCAGACCGACGCGCTGACCGTCTTTACCGATCAGGACGTAATCCACGCCCCAGGTATCAATCCCGATGCTGTCAATCAGGATGCCTTGATCGCAGACCTTATTCAGCCCCAGGCGAATGTCGTTTTCCAGGCTGTCGATATCCCAGGTGTCAAAACCGTCTGTTTTTTGCAGACAGTTCGCGAAACGGTGGATTTCACGCAGCGTCAGGGTGCGGTGGTCACTGTCGTAACGTGCCAGCATTACGCGTCCGCTGGATGCGCCGAGATCGACAGCGACACAATGGCGAAGAGTCATAGCGAGGTCCTTCTGAGTTTTATTGCACTCAGTCTAAGAACCCCTGGAACGGCGTACCTTCTTGTTAGTGACAGTCACAATAAGCCGCTGGCAGCATGGCAAAGGTGAACGTGATGCTGTTCACAGTTTCGTGTAATGGGCGGGATTTTGTCTGATGTGACCCCTTCCGCATTTCCCGATCTTTCCTGTCGTTTCTTGAAGAATTAACCGTGTTTACGCACTTTGGCGTCAAAAATTTAAGGTGAGGGTCATAACCCTTAATTACTATGCAGCCATGTTCATTTGATCTGGAAGGAAGTCATCATGACCGTACTGCATTGCGTGGATTTTTTTCCGACAGGTAAAGCACCTGTGGCGATCGAACCGCGACTGCCCCAGACTGCTTTTCCCGAGCATCATCATGATTTTCATGAAATTGTGATAGTTGAGCATGGAACAGGTATTCATGTTTTCAATGGACAGCCCTACACCATTAGCGGCGGGACGGTCTGTTTTGTCCGCGATCATGACAGACACTTATATGAACATACTGACAACCTGTGCCTGACAAATGTACTGTATCGTTCCCCTGATGCGTTTCAGTTTCTGGCCGGGTTAAACCAGTTGTTACCTCAGGAGCAGAACGGTCAGTATCCGTCCCACTGGCGCGTGAATCAGGGCGTACTGCAGCAGGTCCGTCACTTGGTGGGGCAAATAGAGCATCTTGGTGAGGAGATGGATACGCCGACGGCGGCCAATCGCGAGATCCTGTTTATGCAACTGCTGGTGCTGCTACGCAAAAGTAGTCTGATGGAAGCGGCAGCGGATAACGATGCGCGACTAAACCGGCTGATGGCGTGGCTGGAAGATAATTTTGCCGACGAAGTCTGCTGGGATGCGGTGGCTGAGCAGTTTTCGCTCTCTTTACGCACCTTGCACCGTCAGCTCAAACAGCAAACCGGGCTGACGCCGCAGCGCTATCTCAATCGCCTACGGCTAATCAAAGCACGGCACTTATTGCGCCATAGCGATGACAGCGTTACGGACATCGCTTATCGCTGCGGTTTTGGCGACAGTAACCACTTTTCGACGCTATTTCGCCGGGAGTTTAACTGGTCACCGCGCGATATTCGCCAGGGCCGCGACGTCATGGCCGGAAGCAGCCTCCAGTAACGCGAAAGCTATCAACGTTTTTTACCGTCCGTTTGCTGATAATCATACCCTTTAATGCCGGATGGCGGCTGCGCCTTGTCCGGCCTACATGAATGCCCTGTAGGCCGAATAAGCGCAGCGCATCCGGCAAGCGTTCAGGTTGAGGTGATGTGGTGGCGAATCAGCTAGTCCTTCTGAAATCAGACTTTTTTGCGAGCGAACAGCAGGCCGTCGCCGTCGCCGATCGCTATCCGCAGGATGTGTTTGCCGAACATACTCATGAGTTTTGTGAGCTGGTGATGGTCTGGCGTGGCAATGGTCTGCATGTTCTCAACGATCGGCCGTATCGAATAACCCGTGGCGATCTGTTTTACATTCGCGCCGCAGACAAACACTCGTACACCTCTGTTAACGACCTCGTCCTGCAGAATATTATCTACTGCCCTGAGCGGTTGACGCTGAATCTGGGATGGGAAGATGTGATCCCTGGTTTTAACAACGGCACGCCGCGCCAGCCCCACTGGCGGCTGGGCAGTGCCGGTATGGCTCAGGCTCGACAGGTGATTAGCCAACTGGAACACGAAAGCCAGCAGCGCGATCCGTTATGTAATGATATGGCGGAGCTGTTGTTCGGACAGTTGGTGACGCTTCTCAAGCGCCATCGTTATGCCACGGATAGGCTCCCGGCCACCACCAGTGAGACACTGCTGGATAAGCTGATCACTGCGCTGGCCGGCAGCCATGAGCATACCTTTGAACTGGATAAATTCTGTCAACGGGAGCAGTGCAGCGAGCGCGTGCTGCGTCAGCAGTTTCGCAGCCAGACTGGAATGACCATCAACCAGTATCTTCGACAGGTGCGGGTCTGCCACGCTCAGTATTTGCTGCAACATAGCAAGTTGATGATTGGTGAGATTTCTATGCGTTGTGGCTTTGAGGACAGTAACTACTTTTCGGTGGTGTTTACGCGAGAAACCGGGATGACGCCGAGCCAGTGGCGTCATCTCAGTAATCCGCAGGACTAGCTGGCCATTCCCAGACCGACAATGTTTGCGGCAAGGATAATCACCACGCAGCCGAGGCTCAGCACGCTGACAGGGCGTTTTCCCGCATTGCTCCACTCTTTCATGATCAGGCCGACGATACCGCCGCACAGGACGTAGAAACTCATGTGCAGCATCCAGCTCATGTAGTCATACTGCGCTGGAATTTTGGCATGGCCCCAGGCGTAAAAGAAGAACTGGAGATACCACATCAGACCGGCAAGGGACGAGAACAGGATGTTGCTGATAATAAGTGGTTTTGCTAACGAGAAGTCGGCTTTTACCGACAGGTTCTTCATTTTTGCCAGACGAATGAAGCAGAATCCCAGGTTGATCACCGCACCGCCGCCCATAATGACTACGTAGCTTGGCAGAGCAACATACAAAGGATCGATACCGAGCGCAGCGGCGGCTTCGTGCATCGGTTTAGCCGCATCCATGGCAAAGGACATCCCTGCGGAGAAAAAGCCGCACATCACCGCCAGTATTAGACCTTTTTTCAGGTTGAACTCTTCGGCTTTGATACCCATCTTGCGTTCTTTTAACTGTCCTGCTCGAGTGACTATCGCCACGCCGATCAGCGCGACCAGCACACCAAGCAGGGTCATACGCCCACCCGGCGTGCCGATGAGCACGTCAAATTTACCGGCAATGATTGGTGTCATTAAGGTGCCAACAATCAGCGTAATGCCGATAGCGATGCCGATCCCCATCGACATGCCGAGATAGCGCATGGTCAGACCATAGTTGATATTACCGATCCCCCACATTGCGCCGAATAAAAATACCGGCAGTAGTGTGGATGCGCTGAATGAACTGTAATAGGCCCAGAAGTCTGGCAGCAGGATTGCGCTGACGAGCCAGG